>CAZCCN010000199.1:1184-2502 GCA_964497085.1 uncultured Ferruginibacter sp. | reverse complement strand
AATATTTCGCTGAGCATTATAACATGATTGACAATCCAGTGTACGATTTTGAAAGTCTTCGTGCAGGCCAGCAAGTATTGTTTACGCCTACCGAATTGAAGCCTGAAGCCATTTCCTCATTTGAATTGGGTTACAAAGGTTTGTTGATGGGCGGTAAATTATTGGTGGATGTGTACGGCTACTATGGACAATATCAAGATTTCTTGGGAAGACAAGTAGTGGTGCAACACATCGGTGGCCCAGGCATTACTGCTGCGGACACAGCCAATGGTTTCAGGTATTCTGTGCCTGTTAATTCTTCAGCAAGGGTTAAGACCCAAGGTTTTGGTGCCAGCTTTGACTACAGAATGCCAAAAAACTTCAGCATTGGTTTGAACCTGTCATCTGATAATTTAAACGATGTTCCTTCAGATTTCGTTGCTTACTTCAATGCTCCTAAGTACAAGACGAATGCATATGTTTCTAATAGCGGTTTCGGTCCTGCTAAACGTTTAGGTTTTAACTTATCTTACAGATGGCAACAAGCATTGTTGTACCAAGGTGATTTTGCTACCGGCAATTTGCCTGATGTGCACACCGTTGATGCACAAATCAGCTATAAACTGCCTAAAACAAAATCAATCATTAAATTGGGTGCCAACAACTTGTTGAACTCATACTATTACAACGCCATTGGAAATTCTCAAATTGGCGGATTGTATTATTTGAGCTTTGGATACAATATTTATTAATATCCAGGATGAAAACCGATCATAAAACACTTAAAAAAATAGATATGAAATATTTCACTCAATCAAAACGCTTCCAGGTATTGATGCCATTGTTTGCATTGATGCTATTGGTTACTTCTTGTAACAAGGAGTTGGAGCAATTCCCTGATCCAGCGGTAACACCGCCCACAGGGGAAACCTTGGATAAAGTGTTGGAAAGTACCGCGTCTGACAGTCTGTACTATCGTTTGGTAGTAAGAGGAGGTCAGTTGGGTTTAATCAATTCCAACGCCAATTTGTACACGATGTTTGTGCCTGATAATATGGGCATGAAGGTGTTCATCAATGCCGCTTCTGGCGGACTGGTGCCTCTGAATGCACCAGATGCTGTATTTTCTGGTTTCATCAGCAATAACCTTTCTGTTGACCAGGCTGCGGCTATTGTTCAATACAATACCATCCCGCAAATCATCAAATCAAGCAGCATTCCAAATACCTTTCCTAATTTTTATTAGCCCTCTGCATTTAATCCTGCGCCAGGTGTGAGTGCGCTTGCTGCTATTGCAGCGGATGTTGTATTAGGAGAAAATGTACATATTGGAGATTGG
>CAZCCN010000199.1:0-1174 GCA_964497085.1 uncultured Ferruginibacter sp. | reverse complement strand
ATAGAATCAGTACAGAAAGCAATCTGACTTATTTAAAAGCTGCCATTCAGAGAGCAGACAATGGCGCACCTGCAGGACAAACCTTGCAAGGCTATTTAAGTCAATTTGGTCCTGATTTTACTGTGTTTGCACCTGTTGATACAGCGTTTAAATCCTTTATCAAAGGATTGTTGGTAGCCAATAGTGTTCCTTCTTTCATGGCTGATTTATTAATCAGTACGTATGGAACCACTATCTTGTCTGATCCTGCTTCAATTCCAGTTTTAGGTTCTTCATTGGCTGCGGTGATTACCCCTACCAATGTGAAGGGTATTGTTGTATACCACGTACTTGGACACAGGGCATTTACCAATAACTTCCCAACTACGGAAACAGCATATCCTACCTTGTTGAATTCCGGTATCCCTTCGCATCCAGGGCTACGTTTGCAGGCAACATTCGGTACGGTTCCTGGATTGCCTTTCCCAATTGTGGTGAGCGCAACGGTTAAAGATGTTAGAAATACCACTGCAAACATTTTTATCAATGCACAGCCTTTGACGCCTGATCCGTATGGCACCAGCGATCAAAACTTCTTAAATGGTACTTTGAATAAAATCAGTGCTGTATTGTCTCCGCAATAAGCGTAGAAATATATTCAATCAAAAAGGGCTTCCATTTGGAAGCCCTTTTTGTATTAAGATGCCAAAAATTAATTCAATTGAATTTCAAAGAGCTTGGGCCATCTTTTTCCGGTAATCAGCAAATGCTTGGTGGTGCTGTCGTAGGCAATACCATTCAATACATTGGTTCGGTTAGGGATAATTTCACTGGCCTGCAATAATCCGGGTAAATTGATCTTACCCACCACGTGTCCGCTTTCCGGATCAATTTGTACGATGAAATTGGTTTCGTATACATTGGCATACACAAAGCCATTTACATATTCCAGTTCGTTTAAATAATTCACACTGCCTAGGTTATCTCTGACGGCAATGGTGCTTTTTACTTTGAATGTTTCAGGGTCTACGAAATACAAATTGGCTGAGCCATCGCTGACAATCAGGTTGGTGCCATCGTTGGTGATACCCCAGCCTTCATAAGGCCATTGAAGGGTCTTCACTGGCTTCTCAATGTTGGAGAGAGCGTATTGATACACCACATTGTTCTGCCAGGTCAATTGGTAAATTTTATC
>CAZCCN010000198.1:0-2522 GCA_964497085.1 uncultured Ferruginibacter sp. | reverse complement strand
ATGCAAAGAAAATTGGCATTGACAACAGTCTGTTTAACAGCAAGAACATTCATATTCACATTCCCGAAGGAGCAGTCCCCAAAGATGGGCCTAGTGCCGGCATCACCCTGATGACCGCATTGGCCAGTGCCTTTACCGGAAGAAAAATAAAACCCTATCTCGCTATGACCGGGGAGATTACCTTGCGCGGACAAGTGTTGCCGGTGGGTGGCATCAAAGAAAAAGTTTTGGCGGCCAAACGTTCCGGCATCAAAGAAATCATCATGTGTGCGCAGAATGAAAAAGATGTGGAAGAAATCAACCAGAAATTCATTGCAGGCATCACCTTCCACTATGTGAAAACCATGCACCAGGTATTGGACCTGGCATTGATGTAAGGAAGTTTCAGGAACGATGCTTGTCCAGCCAGTCCTTCTCTTTTTCTGTAGAAAGGGCCTGAACAATGCCAATCAAAAAGATGCTGGCCACATTGGCCACCAGCCACCACAAGCCATAGCTTTGGTAATGATCGATGTCGGAGGATTGATGCTTGTAAAATCCCAAAACATCCAAGACAAAGCAAGCAGCCCATCCCACGATAAAGGCAACAAAAACCATTTGAGAGAAAACGCGTACAGGTTTGGAAGGATGTGATCTAGTTCTGGCAAAATATATCATGAAGACACTGACGAAGAGGGCTGCTGGCAAAAACAGGATCAGCAGCATATAGAAAGAGGCAAACCATGCCATTTGATCCAACCAACCTACTGTCAGACGAAGTGCTAAAAAAAACAGCACAAATGCCAACAAGAATCCGACAAACGTAAAAAATATATTACCGAACAGCCGCAGGTATTTGCTCAAATTGTCTTCCATAAAGAATCCCTAATGTAATTGAATGTTATTTAAAATAACTCAGGTTGGTCTTGGGCGTGAGTTCCAAAACGGACTCGTACATCAGTTTGATGGTATTTTCTATATCATCCTTGTGCAACATCTCAACAGTTGTATGCATGTATCGAAGCGGAATAGAAATCAACACAGAAGGACATCCATCATTGGCATACGCGAATGAATCGGTATCCGTGCCGGTACTTCTGCTCACCGCCCTTAACTGAACGGGTACTTTCTTTTTCTTGGCCACATCTTGGACAAAATCGAGCAATTTGTTGTGAACCGCCGGCCCATAACAAAGTGAAGGTCCTTTGCCACAACTACACTCCCCTTCTACAATTTTGCTGATCATGGGCGTGGTGCTGTCGTGTGTTACATCGGTGATGATGGCCACATTGGGCTTGATTCGGCGCGCAATCATTTCGGCACCCCTCAAACCAATCTCTTCTTGTACAGCATTCACCACATATAAACCAAATGGCAATTTCTTCTTGTTGGCTTTTAGCAAACGAGCCACCTCAGCAATCATGAATCCACCGATGCGGTTGTCAAAGGCGCGGCCGATTAAAAAGCCATTGGCCAATTCATCGTACCCTTCCTCGTAAGTAGCCACGGCACCAATATGAATACCAAGTGCTTCCACTTCTTTTTTATTGCGGGCACCACAATCCAGGAATAAATTGTCCACTTTGGGTTGGGGCTCTTTTTCTGCATTGCCGAGTCTTGTATGGATGGCAGGCCAGCCAAAAACAGCTTTTACCGCGCCTTTCTTTCCATGAATCAATACACGCATTGATGGAGCAATCTGATGATCTACCCCGCCATTGCGTTTCAAATAAATCAAACCCTCGGCAGAAATATAATTGACAAACCAACTGATTTCATCGGCATGCGCTTCAATCACAACTTTAAAGGGAGCGGAAGGATTAATGACCCCCACCGCGGTACCATAGGGATCGGTATACATTTCATCCACATTTGGACGCAAATACTCCATCCATAATTTTTGCCCACTGCTTTCAAAGCCTGTAGGTGAAGGGTTGTTGATATAATTTTTTAAAAACTCATAAGAAGACGCTTGTAAAAGGGATTTGCTTTTCAATGACTTTGACATATTGATAGAATTATTCAACAAATTAACTAAATAGTTGCGACAAAACTGGCGAATGTTGAAAACAGCATGACTCCGTCTACCAGAAAATAATAAAAATAATAGTTCCGCTTGGATAAAGACATCCGATATACGATCCATAGCAGAACCCCTGAAAGAGACAAGGCGATTGCCTGGGAGCCATCTAACCCCATCAATGATAATCCAGCCAATAACAAGGTATATCCTAGAAATAAAATACTTACCATGATTTTCATCAGCTGTGGAGTCAGGTCTGTTGCCAGAGAATGCAATGCACGCATTCGGTCAATGGCAACATCACGCATGTCAAATATGATGGCCAGCAAGAGTATAAATATCCATCTCAGCAAGCATAGCATCCAGACCATGGTATCAACTTTCACCATCCCGGCTCTTACAGGGAACCAAAACGTCACAAAAGTCCAGGTACAAGCCAATAAAATTGTTTTGAGAAACCCAGCTTTCCCAATAAAAAAACTTTTGGGAAGAAGCCACAAAGGGACACTGTACAAAATGG
>CAZCCN010000197.1:0-2534 GCA_964497085.1 uncultured Ferruginibacter sp. | reverse complement strand
AATCGGATGTACCAGGATGACTTCTCTTTCAACATGGATCGTTTACAATTGCAAAAAAAACAATTTGAACAGAGAGCAGCGGCCATGATCGGGTTTGTGAATAATCGGGCCAATTGCAGAAGTATGCTGATTGGAAATTATTTTAGTGACACTGACATCAAAGCATGTGGCATTTGCGACAACTGTATCGATCAGCAAACCAAGGAAATGTCAGAAAAAGAATTTGCAGCCATTTCCACCAACATCATTCAATTGCTGGAGTCTGCTCCCCTATCCTCGCAAACCATCTTGGAGAAAATGCCCCATGCGCTTCCTGTACACGTGAGAAAAGTGATAGATTTTTTACAAGGGGAGCAAATCATTGCAACCAATTCGGCTGGTGCCTTATTCGTAAGAAAGTAGTAGGTATAAAAATAAAAAAGGGACCCAGATAGAAATCTAGTCCCGCTTTAAAATCCAATATCCTATGAAAAACCGAAACAAAAGTAGGGTGCAATTGTACATTTGCCAAACCTTTTACCACATTTTTTTACCGTTTTTTTAACAATAATTTGCCGGTCAAACACTTAGACAGATTTTTAAGCATCCTCATTTGACCCACCTGACAGGCATCCAAACCAAAAAAATAGTTAGGCAGCTGGCAGAACGACGCCCGCTTTCATTTGACTGTCAGCCATATAGGGCAGCTTAAAATGGCAGACTTGCGCTACTTTTGAAAGCAGAATAAACGATTGGGTTTTGAATGAACACGTAAATCTAAAAAGAAACTCTTCTGTACGACATATGCGAATCTATTGGTTTTTATTGGTGCTGTTGGGTGGTGGCGTTTTGATGGCCGGTTTTACGGATGATCCCTTGCCGGAACCCATTGACAACCCTGCTGCGCTTGGCAAAATATTGTTTGCCGAAAAATTACTTTCAAGGGATTCCAGCATCAGTTGCGCCAGTTGTCATCTTCCCTCTCGTGCTTTTGCAGATACAGTAGCGTTGAGTATTGGAATAGGCGGGAAATTAACCAAACGAAATACGCCCTCTGTGCTCAACATGAAAAACAGGCCCTATTATTTTTGGGACGGACGAGCCGCTTCACTAGAAGAACAATCCTTGATGCCCATTAGTCATCCTGATGAAATGGGACTTCCTATCGAGGAAGCCGTATCAAGACTCAACCAACAACCTGTATATGCTAAATACTTTCACAAAATCTTTCGGCAACCTGCCAACGCAAGCAATCTTGCAGCCGCTTTTGCAGCTTACGAAAGCAGTTTAGAAACCATAGACAGCAAATTTGACAATTGGGGCAACCGGCTATCTAAGTTAACCGCCAGCGAGGAAAGGGGCCGACAATTGTTTATTGGAAGCAAGGCAAAATGTTTTGATTGTCATTCGATGGAAGATTTCACCGATGACAACTTTAAGAACATTGGTCTGTTTAATGGAAAAAACCTGAATGACAGCGGCAGGTACCTCATCACCAGAAACAAAGCCGATATCGGCAAATTCAAAACCCCGGGCTTGAGAAACATTGCCGTAACCGCACCCTATATGCACAACGGGATGTTTGCAACCCTAGAAGAAGTCGTAGCGTATTACAACAACCCGCAGACAGTTGTACCCGACCGGATCGGAATTGACCCTTCTTTGCAACAACCACTCGGACTCAACGACAGAGAGAAAAAAGACCTGGTCGCATTTCTGAAAACACTGACCGATCAACGATTTCTCCATGCCACTAAACTTTCTTCCAAATAGCGGGTCTGATGAGAGGTGCACCTTTAACAAAAAATTATTTTCAAGTTGGGGTATATGAAAAATGAATGAACTAATTTGAAATCATAAACTAACGAATGATGGAAACAGCTAAACCAAAGATTCTTCTGTGTGAAGACGACACCAACCTCGGAATGGTATTGAAAAACTACCTGGAACTAAACGATTATACGGTCACATTGGAAAGAGACGGCAGATTGGGATTGGCTGCATTTCAACGAGAGAAATTTGATATCTGCCTGCTGGATGTGATGATGCCCAATATGGATGGATTTAAAGTGGCAGAAGAAATCAGGGATATCAATCCGGATGTGCCATTGTTCTTTTTGAGTGCCAAAACCATGAAAGAGGATATTATTCAGGGCTACAAACTAGGGGCAGATGACTACATCACCAAGCCCTTTGACAGCGAAGTGCTCCTGCATAAAATCAAAGCCATCCTTAAAAGAAATGAGGAGACGCATAAGGAGGAGACACATGCTGAATTTGATTTGGGCAAGTATCACTTCAATCCACGTTTGAGGGAATTATCTGTGAACGGCAAGGTACAGACCCTTTCGCCCAAAGAAAATGAACTGCTGAAAATGTTGGCGGAATTCAAGAATGACCTGTTGCCAAGGGAAGCAGCCTTGAAGAAAATATGGGGAAGCGATACCTATTTCAATGGAAGAAGCATGGATGTATACATTGCCAAACTTCGGAAATACCTGAAGGAAGATCCGGCATTGGAAATCGTTAACATACACGGCAACGGTTTCAGGCTT
>CAZCCN010000196.1:0-2619 GCA_964497085.1 uncultured Ferruginibacter sp. | reverse complement strand
AGCAAGATAGCAAATGGCCAAATCGTTTTTTTCATTTGTTGTAATTGAACATACAAATTAACTAATTTCACTCAACAAATATTGTTTCCATTTGTCTACCCTGCCCAATATTAACAAATCCATTAGTCGTCAAACTGTTTTGGTTGCCCCGCTCGACTGGGGATTGGGCCATGCCACCCGCTGCATCCCTGTTGTCCGCGCTTTGTTGGCCCAGCAGAATCGGGTATTGCTCGCGGCAGAAGGAGCCAGCGCGAACCTGCTGCAACAAGAATTTCCAGATTTGACCATTCTCCCGCTTCAAGGATATCGCATTCAATATGCCAACACGCGGTTTGGTTTTTTTTGGAAAATATTTTTTCAAATCCCATCCATTCTATCCTCGATACGGAAAGAAAAAAAATGGTTGCAACAAATCCTAGGGCTTCATCCGATTGATTGGGTCATCAGCGACAATCGTTTTGGTCTGACCCATCCTTCCATCCATTCTGTTTTCATCACCCATCAATTGGCTATTCAAACCGGGTGGAAGCTGATGGACAGAATTGTACAACGGTGCAATTATTTTTATATCAATCAATTTACCGAATGCTGGGTACCGGATTATGCGGGAGAAGACAACCTGGCCGGCAGTTTATCGCACCCAGTTCGCCTGCCAGCGATTCCGCTACATTACCTGGGGCCGATGTCGAGGATGCAACCAGCGCCAATTGAAAAAACCGACACTTTGATGTGTTTGGTATCGGGTCCGGAGCCACAGCGCAGTATATTTGAACAAATACTGGTGAGGGAATTGCAACAGTATTCCGGGCCTGCCATACTGATTAGGGGGCTACCATTACAAACAACACCCATCCGGTCTCTCCCGAGCAACGTGGTTCAATACAATCATCTCCCTGCCAAAGAACTCAATCAATGGATGCTTCAATCTAAATGGATGATTGCCAGGGCCGGCTATTCCACCATTATGGATGCATGGGCCTTGCAAACGAAAGCGATTTTCGTTCCAACCCCAGGACAAACAGAACAGGAATACCTTGCTGCGTATCTCAGACACACCAAAAAATATTATTCAGTTTCGCAAAAAGGATTTTCATTAGCGAAGGCACTGCGTGGACTGACCAGCTTTGAAGAGGCGTAACAAGATTCTTTTGCCATTCGAAAACAATCTGGCTGTTTCAATGCCTGCGTATAATATATAACGAAGGGGATGGGTGTAATGTTTGCGCACAAAAATTTTCATCGAATCATAAAAGTGCTTGGTATAATTCGGATTGGTTTTTTCCGTACTGCCACCCTTTAGATGGGTAATGGTGATTTCGCCGACATAGTAGTTGGTCAATCCGGCAGCCCGTATTCGACAGCTGAGGTCGATGTCTTCTCCGTACATGAAAAAATCTTCATCAAAACCTTTGACCATTTGTAGGCAGGCCTTGGAAACCATCATAAAGGCTCCTGACAGTACCGGAACAGGTCCGACAGCATGTTCAGCAATCGCCGGTGCATAATAACCCGCAAAGACAGCAGACCTCGGGAACAAGTGATGCCATCCCATTATTTTACAGAGCGAAGCCCAGGGCCCAGGAAGACCGCGTTTGCTTTCTGGTAAAAAATCTCCGTTCGCATCCACCATTCGAACGCCTAATGCGCCTGCATCAGCGTGTTGCTGAAAAAAAGCCAGCGATTTTTCGAAACAATCAGCGGGCACCAGCGTATCCGGATTCAAAAACAACACATGGCTGCCGGTGATGGCAGGCAATACGCTATTGTTCGCTTTGGAAAAGCCAACATTGATTGGATTCCAGATGAATCGTACCTGTTGGAACCGATGTTGATAGTATTCTTTGCTGCCATCTGTAGAGGCGTTGTCGATTACAAAAATCTCTGCATCTATGTTTGCACAAGCTGCACAGACAGTCTTCAAACATTCCTCCAGCAAATGCTTGACATTGTAGTTGACTATTACGATTGATAATTTCAAAATCTGGAATAAATGTTGACTGAGAATAATTCATGTAAAAGTATTAAATCGCGTCTAATTCAATGTTGTTTTATTGAAACGCTTGTTTCATTCTTCTGATAATCTTTAAACCTTTAGTATCTTTGCCACATGTACAAATCCACGCTTTTAAATGCCGTACAAGCAGGGGCGGCTCAATTGCAACACTATTTTAATGGAAGTTTCAAGGTGACCACCAAAGAGGGCATCAATAATTTGGTGACAGAGGCCGACCATGCAGCAGAGAAAGCCATCATAGAAGCGATACAGCATGACTGCCCAGACCATTTTATTTTAAGTGAAGAAACAGGAGAAATCAAAACTGACAGCGAATACAAATGGATCATTGACCCCATTGATGGAACCGTCAATTTTGCCAATGGTATTCCTATTTGTTGTGTCAGCATCGCATTGGAAAAAGCCGGCGAAATGATTTTCGGATCTGTATACAATCCGTTTATGAATGAATTGTTTTATGCACAGAAAGGTTCGGGCGCTTATTTAAATGAGAAACGCATTCATGTGAGTGAAAAAGACACGGTTATTAAAAGTTGCTTGGTCACAGGTTTTCCCTATACTTATCTCGACAGTCCCAATGGCCCGATTCAGGTCTTTGAAAAGCT
>CAZCCN010000195.1:0-2624 GCA_964497085.1 uncultured Ferruginibacter sp. | reverse complement strand
TTATTTGTCTCCCAATAAGCAGAAAATAGTCGTTCCTGAAATCAAACAAGGCTACACAGGGATGAAACTGATTATCAAATCAAAAAATTAAACCGCTGCTTAGCGGTTTTTTTTATGCTTATCTCCCTTTGCGCAGTTTAGCAGCATCTTCATATTGCAACACCCTATAACCCTGTCTGGGTATATCGAAGGTTGAGAATGGAACCAGCTCGTAACTGATTCGCTTCAAAGTGTAGCGGAATACCATGGAGCCAGATTTGATTTCGTATTGTACAGGTGTGCCAGGCAATGCGTAAAAAGAATTGTTGTAATCCTTATTTGCCAACAATACTTCTGTTGTATAATAAACTTCCAACCGATCTCCATCTTCCAATGTTGAAAGCGCTTTGGTGCATTGAAACCCATTAATTTGTTTGGTGTCCTTGGTCAAAGAAAACTGCATCCCTCTGAACATCTTGCTTTTATCGGCCCAGTTTTCTTTATCCAAATGAATGATAATCTTTTGTCCGCTGTATTCTTTCAATATAGCCCCAACATTTGTTCGATTGTTGTAGATAGCCGTCTCGACGCCCAAACTGCTAATCACGTCAGTTCTTGATTTCTCCCCTTTGATAAATACCTGCAAGGTCGATCCTTCCAATATTTTTTTGGTAGCCGCATCACTTGGAGCTATCACTTCAATATCATAGATAAGGGTGGCTTCCTGTAGTGGTGCCTGTGCAAATAGACAATTGCATGAAAAAAGCAATAGAAAAAGGATAGGTAATCTTCTTGTCATCGTTAATGCTATTTCCTAAAGTTACTGGAAAGATTTACTAAAGCAATCACAAAACAAGCAATACGGCCTATTTGTTCTTGGATTTATTTTTCATTTCCTGCAGTTTTTTCTGGCTTTCTTGCATGGCTTCAATGCGTTCCTGCATTTTTGATTTCTTTACCGGACGCTTTCTGTTTTCATTGATTTGGAGCATGATTTTGTCATGATCAATGATGTATTTCTGAATCACAATTTGAAGCAGCAAGGTGATGGTATTTGAAACCGTATAATACCATGTCAAGGCGGCCGGTAGCTTGTTGAAAACGCCTAGCAACAGCACAGGGAAAATGTAGGGCATGTATTTCATCAACGGGTTGCTGTTGTCCTGCATGTTGTTCATGCTGTACAAAGAAATCAATAAACTTGTCAATACAGCCGTTAAGGTAAACAAACTGACATGATCTCCGTAAAAAGGGATGGCAAAAGGCAATTTGGCTATCGAATCGTAGGCAGCCAGGTCGTGTGCCCATAAAAAGTGCTTGCCTCTAAGGTCGATGTTAGACTGGAAGAAATAATACAAAGACATGAAGATGCGTATCTGCAATAAGGCTGGAAGACATCCGCCCAGCGGGCTTACGCCAGCACTGCGCCATAACTTCATTTGCTCCATTCCAAAAGCTTGTTGATCATCCTTGTATTTTTCTTTGAGCGCGTCCACTTCAGGCTTCAATACCTTCATTTTGGCTCCACTGAGGTAACTCTTGTACAGAATGGGAGAAGTGATCAGGCGAATGAGCAAAGTGAGCAGTAAAATCACCATCCCCATACTCGCAATGTGGTGTTGCAGGTAGTCAAACACCGGTAATAAAAAATATCGGTTGATGTACTTTACAAAAGCAAAAATACCGCTGCCGTAAGGCACCATGTATTCCAAATGATTGTTGTATTGTTTTAGTACATTGTAATCACTGGGGCCGAAATACAATTGCAGGGGCACCAACGCTTGTTTACCCGCCGGAATGCTGGCTTGGCCGGTGGTTATGTAACTAGCCAGGGATTCTTTAGTTGTGTCAGTTGGAACTGTCCAAGTGGTATTGACATGGGTCAGTGTATTTTTAGCCACCAGAACACTGGCAAAAAACTGTTGCTTGACGCCGATCCAATTCACAGGTTTGCCAAATGCCTTTGAATCTCCACTGCCTACGTATTCGAAATCAAACCGATTGTCTTCTTGGAAACACAAATGGGTTTGTCCCAATTCATAGGTCTTGTCCTTTTCAATAGGATTGACCGCTTGTTGCCAAACAAAATTGATTCGATTTTGCGACAACAATTGGTCTGCACCATCCAATGTAATGTTCAAATCCAACATATAGTCATCGGGCCTGAGCACAAATTGATGTATAATCTTTCTGCCCATTGAATCCCCTGCCACAAAATCAATGCTTTGGCCATTGTCTGCCAGACGGGTAATGGGTGATGCTACAAAATGAATGTTTGCAATCTCAGCTGTTTGATTGCTGCCTGCATTAACCGTATAGGAAAATTGATTAAAAGTGTTTTGCTGCAACACCACAGGCTGTCCATCGAAACAATTGAATTTTTTTAAGGTAACCGATTGTACTTGGGAGCCCTTTGTAGAAAAAACTACTTTCATCACATTGTTTTCAAGAACTACTGATTGGTCTTGAATGCTGTCCGGCTGAAATATACCTGAGGCTTTTTGAGCCACCATAGAATCCTTTCGAAGGGAATCTTTCACCACTAAGCTGGTATCTATTTTGGGTTGCAAAGCAGCAATGGAATCTTTTTCTCGCTTTTGCTTTGCCAGATAGGCCTGCTGGTTGCGGCTATTGATCACAAACAT
>CAZCCN010000194.1:0-2659 GCA_964497085.1 uncultured Ferruginibacter sp. | reverse complement strand
TATGTATTTTTTATCAACATTTTATCGAAATTAGGCATAAATGAGTTTTAAGATATTGTTTTTTAGAAACAATCTGCTTTATTTTGTGGTCTAAATTGATAAAAAATGAGTTCATTACGTTTTACTGCAATCAAAAACATTGCCAAAAATGCCATCACTTACGAAGTTAGCTCTTCTGAAAAAGTGACTTCTATTTTCAACGAAAATGTCTTCACCCTCAAAACAGCCAGGCATTATCTGAGTGATGAAGCCTATAAAAGCTTATTGGCATCTACCCAAGGCGGAAAAAAAATTGACCGCAGCATGGGCAACAATATTGCAAACGGCATCAAAGCATGGGCCGAAGAAAAAGGGGTAACGCATTTTACCCACTGGTTTCAACCCTTGACCGGTTTGTCAGCAGAGAAACACGACTCATTTTTTACACTCAAGGGCGATGGCACTCCTATCCAGGAATTTGAAGGTGGCGCCTTGATTCAACAAGAGCCCGATGCATCATCCTTTCCAAGCGGTGGCTTGAGGGCCACTTTTGAAGCCCGTGGCTATACTGCATGGGATCCTTCCTCTCCTGCCTTCATCATGGAAACAGGTCAAGGAAAAACACTTTGCATTCCAACCATTTTTGTTTCATACACCGGGGAATCACTTGATGCCAAAACCCCATTGCTCAAAGCTGTGGTTGCCTTAGACAAAGCGGCGGTAGATGTTTGCCAATACTTCGATAAAAATGTGTCGAAAGTGAACGCCACGTTGGGTTGGGAGCAGGAATATTTTGTAGTAGATGCTGGTTTGGCAACAGCCCGACCCGATTTGCTTTTAACCGGCAGAACCGTTGTGGGACATGCGCCGGCAAAAGGGCAGCAATTAGAAGATCACTATTTCGGTGCCATACCCGAACGCGTATACGCTTTCATGAGAGATTTTGAAAAAGAATCATACAAACTGGGTATTCCTTTGCGCACAAGACACAATGAAGTGGCTCCTGCGCAGTTTGAGTGTGCACCTATTTTTGAAGAAATGAACTTAGCGGTTGACCACAACACCCTGTTGATGGATGTAATGACACGGGTTGCCAAAAGACACAACTTGTTGGTACTGCTGCATGAAAAACCATTTGCAGGCATCAACGGAAGTGGCAAGCACAACAACTGGAGCATGAGCACCGATACAGGTGTGAATTTATTAGCCCCTGGCAAAACGCCCAAAACCAACTTGATGTTCCTGACATTTTTTGTCAATACAATCAAAGCGGTACATGATTATGCAGAACTCATTCGCGCCTCGATTGCCAGTGCCGGCAACGACCACCGCTTGGGTGCCAACGAAGCCCCTCCTGCCATCATTTCTATTTTCATCGGGAAGCACTTGACAGATGTATTGAACCAGATTGAAAAAAGAGTCAGTGGCAATTTTGACGAAACGGATGAAGCGATTTTAAAACTCGATATCCACAAGAGCATTCCTGAATTGATGCTGGACAATACAGATCGAAACAGAACTTCTCCCTTTGCATTTACCGGAAACAAATTTGAATTCCGCGCAGTCGGATCCTCCGCTAACTGCGCTGGCCCTATGACGGTTTTGAATACAGTGATGGCAGAAACCTTGAAGCGATTTAAAATCGAGGTAGATGGTTTAATTGAAAAAGGAGAGAAAAAGGAAGTGGCCCTCATGCAGGTGATTCAGAAGTATATTGTAGAAAGCAAGAAAGTATTGTTTGAAGGAGACGGCTACAGCGAAGAGTGGGAAAAAGAAGCTGCTAAAAGAGGCCTTCCCAATGTAAAGAGCACACCATTGTCGCTCGACGCCTACAGCGCAGACAAGGCAAAGAAGCTCTTCCACGACAACCAGATTTACAACCACCTCGAACTGGAAGCCAGACACGAGATCATGCTTGAATCGTACATCAAAAAAGTACAGATTGAAGCAAGGGTGCTGGGCGATTTGTCCACAACTTTGATCATCCCTGCTGCATTAAAATACCAGAACATGCTGATAGAAAACATCAAAGGGTTGAAAGAGGCAGGACTGAGCAAAGAAGGCTATGCAACTCAACAATCGATTCTTGAGAAAGTGAGCCTGCATATCAATACCATCAGCAGTAATGTAGCGGCCATGATTGAAGAACGAAAAAAATCGAATGAGATCAGCAATACCCGTCAAAAAGCCATTGCTTACTGCGACAAAGTAAAAGAAGCTTATTTTGATACCATCCGGTACCATGTTGACAAATTGGAACTGCTGGTAGATGACGCATTATGGCCACTGCCCAAGTATCGTGAATTGTTATTCTTGAGGTAATATTCTTCCACCCTAAAGCCCCTTTTTAAAGGGGCTTTTTTATAGCCCTTAGGATTACAAGATTCTTAACAGAAGCTTTAGTATTTTTAAACCATGAAAAAATGGAGTACTCTCTTGTTCATGTTTATTGTGTGGGGGCATGTTGATGCCCAACCAGCCAGATCATATGCAAATGTGGATCAGTATGCTCAACAACTGGGGCCAATGAACACCATGAACCTGGCCCGCATCGCAGATACCCTTACCCAACCTTTTTCTTCGAAAACACAAAAAGCCAGAGCGATTTATTCCTGGATCATCGAAAACATTGCCATCGACCCCAAAAACACCAAAACAAATGACCCGTCCAAATCAACCC
>CAZCCN010000193.1:0-2673 GCA_964497085.1 uncultured Ferruginibacter sp. | reverse complement strand
GATGGGGTGCGTCCGGAAAATTTTGTGCTTCAAAACAGATACCGCTCAATGGATGATATTTGGTATGCGCTTTACCCCAAAGTGCCTCGTTGCATTGTCCGCCAACATAAATATGGATAGAAGGTTGATTAGTACTCACCGACATCTTTAATTGATTCTTCTTGCTGTATAAGAAAGCCTGGGGAGCAGCGTCTGGATGCACAATAAAACTGTGGTCAATCGACTGAGGGCAGGGTTTTGGTGTATTGTAATTAAAAGGATGTTGCTCCAAGGGGATGAATGTTCCGGTGGGAATATTTTCTGCATCTACTTCCAGCATCAAATCTGCCTTGACATATAAAACCTGATTCACAATTGATTCTTTATGACCATCCAAATTGAAGTAACTGTGCTGGGTGATGTTCACGATGGTGTCTTCTGTGGCAGTTGCCCGAATACTTACCTGTAAAGCGTTTTGTGCGGTCAGCTTATAAGTCAACAGAGTAGTCAAAGTGCCCGGATAATGGTCTTCGCCTGCCGGACTGATGTGCTGCAAGGTGATGGACGGATGGTCTCCCTCGGTTGTTTCATGCAATGCCCAGGCCACTTTACTGAAACCGATTGTTCCGCCATGAAGGTGGTGTGCACCATGGTTGCAGTCCAACTGAAAAGTTTGGCCATTGCATTCGAATTGTCCATGTTTGATTCTTCCGGCGTATCGGCCAACGATTGCTCCCAAATAGGGTGAATGGGGGAGTTGGAACGCTTTTATATAATCTTCCGGTTTTTCATATCCCAATACCACATCCACTCGTCTTCCGGATTCAAGCGGAACCAGACATTTGGTGATGGCCGCTCCATAATTGATCAGTTCCACTTGCATGCCTTGTTGATTCGTCAGGGTGCACAGAAACAACGGATCGCCATTTGGAAGGGATCCGAGTGGTTGGATAACTATGGCTTTGTTTTCTAAAGCATTGAATGGTTCCATCTTCCCAAAGGTACGCATTCTCGACCCGTATGTCATTCAACCTGCTTTTAGCTAAAAATCTTACCTTAGCGGGTGTTAATTGAGTCAATTAAAACAGTGGATGTGTCAACGAATGCAGCAATCAATACCAAAGTCATTGATAACTATTCAAGACTTAGCCCATCCTTCTTTTTATTGCCTTTGCTGTTATTATCGGCCATATTTTTCTTTCTGTTTTTCAACCATGCTTTACAGGTTGATCAATATGTGTTGATTCAGCAAAACTGTTTTTTTTACATCAACGCTACTTTATCTCAATTTCCTCAAACCATCCATAACATCACCCAGCTGGGAGACGACTTGGTATTCATATCCTGTTTGAGTGTTTTCATATTTCACCATTCAAAAGTTTGGGAAGCTTTGTTTTCGGGTTCTCTGCTTTCCGCGCTGTTTTCCTTTTTACTGAAGCATTTTTTCTCTGTCCCAAGGCCTGCAGCCGTATTTGATCACGATCGTTTTGTCATCATAGGAAAGGTTTTATCTGGCAGCACCAGTTTGCCTTCCGGGCATTCCATTACCGTGTTTACCATTCTTACAGTTCTGTTGTTCGCTTATATGCCCTCTAAAACATTCCATAAAATAGCGTGGAGTATACTCATTATAACCGCAGGTACGATGCTGGTGTTTTCTAGAGTGGGGGTAGGCGCCCATTATCCCCTAGATGTATTGATTGGAAGCATCATGGGGTATATGTTTGGGCTGACAGGTATTTTGATGGCAAGAAAATATCCTATTCCGGATGGGATCAGGGATAAAAAATTCATCCCAGTTTTTGTATTGATTTTTTTGGTCGGTTGTATGTTGCTTGTACTCCGGATCATCCAGGAAAACCTGTTCATATATTATGTTTCACTGGTTGCACTAAGCCTTTCACTGTATAAAATATGCGCTCGTTATGTTAAAAGGTGATGTAAAAATGACGCATTTCATCGTATTGATGAGCATCGTTAATTTTTTATTCTTTCATATAGAATTTTACTCTTTTGTGTTGCATGATGTCGACTGGAAAACCCTGAGTGGCATTACTATCATAGGCAGCTTGATTATCTTAATGCTTGCTTTGAATTTCTTTGTTTTTTATCTGATTTTTTTTCTGTCTCGAAGGATTGGTAAATTCTTGTTGATCTTCTTCTTTCTTATCAATTCAATAGCCGTGTATTTTATCAATACATACAGTGTGATTATTGACGAGAGTATGATTGGCAACGTGTTCAACACCAATTACGAAGAGTCAAGCAGTTTTTTTTCTTTTAAATTGGTTATCTATGTTCTGCTATTGGGTGTTCTGCCCAGCATGTATGTGTATAGGGTCAAAGTGCTGCCTGTTACATTCAGGCAATTTATCCTGACGAGTACTTTGACTTTTTTATTCATTCTGGTATTGGCATTTGCCAATTCTTCCAATTGGCTGTGGATAGACAAGAACTCCAAAAAGCTGGGAGGCCTTGCCATGCCCTGGTCTTATTCGGTAAACACGTCACTTTTTTATTTCCACAAGTTCAAAGAGAATGAAAAGGAGATTTTATTGCCAAATGCTTCCATCAAAGACAGTGTCAAGTCGGTTGTTGTGCTTGTCATTGGTGAATCTGCCAGAAAAGAAAATTTTTCTTTGTACGGGTATGCTAAAAACACCAATCCGTTGTTGTCTCAACGAAGCAATCTAT
>CAZCCN010000192.1:0-2680 GCA_964497085.1 uncultured Ferruginibacter sp. | reverse complement strand
GGGCGTCCCAAATTTTCTCCCACCTTCCATCTGGTTTATAGTCAGACATTTTGAGCAAGTAATTGCTTCCGCTGATATAGGGTTTGGTGGTCATTCTCCCACCATCAGCGAACTGACTCATTCCGTATACATTGGGAACCATCACCCAGTCGTACGCATCGATGTACATTTCGATGAACCAGCTGTAAACTTCATTTGGATCGAATTCGCACAGCAGCATAAAATTGCCCAGCACCATCAACCTTTCAATGTGGTGGTTGTAACCAGTATCGAGTAATTTTTGAATGCAATTGTCAATGGGGACAATGCCGGTGGTGCCGGTATAAAAAGAGGCCGGTATTTTGCGGTTGAAATTCCAGAAATTGCCGTTGCGTTGAGCCGTTCCGTTGCTCAGGTAAAATAGCCTCATGAATTCACGCCAGCCCAACACCTGACGAATAAATCCTTCCAGCGAAGCCAAAGGAACGGTATATTGTTGAGCATAAGCCAGCACTTCATCCAACACCTCGGCTGGTGTAATCAAGCCCGTGTTTAACATGGGCGTCAACACTGAATGGTGCAGCCAGTTTTCCCGCTGTACGATGGCATCTTCATACGGACCGAATTCGGCAAAACGGGTTGCGAGAAATTGCTTCAGCCAGGCCTTTGCCTCCTCATGTGATGTGGGATATAAAACTCCGTTTTTCAAATTGCCCGGATTGTTTGGAAAGTGTTTTTCAACATAAAAAACGGCCTCGGTTGAAAAAGCATTTTGCGTTGGAAAGGAGACGAAAGGAGCTGTTTTTTGGGCCGGGTAGCGTTTTCTGTTGTCCGCATCAAAAGTCCATTGCCCTCCAACGGGCTTTTCGCCTTCCATCAAGATATTCAATTTCTTGCGTTGTTGTACATACCAGTCGGTTTGTAAAAATCGTCCATCTTTTCGCGGTAAAAGTGCTTCGTTTTGGCTGTTGATGAATCCGTTGTGGGAGAGAAACAGCAACGACAAATTTTGGCGTTTGCAGCTGCTTTGCAATCTTTTTTCAAGCCATTCATCATCGGGAAACCAGGCGACAATTTCGGTAAACCCCGACGCAGCAAGCGAAGCAATTAAAGTTCTCACATCAGAGTTTTCATCGCCGCTTTCCACATACTTCACCTTCAAGTTCTGTTGAATGAGATACTGCTCGTATTGTTTCATGCTAGCCCGGTGGTAGGCAAGTTTTTGGCGATGAAAAGCGTATTGCCTGAAGTACAGGTTTTCTTCACACATTACAACCATTGATGAATTCTTCAATAAACCGATATCTTCAAAAAGCTGATGCGGAAAAATGAGACAAGCCTGCATACATAAGGAACAATGCAAATGGGCAGGGGTTTGTATTCAGATTGAATAATTCAAAAGTTAAAATGACATAAGAGTAACAAAATCGGTATTAATTTCGTTTCATGTTTATGCGCTACCTTAATTTGAGGAATATGCGGTCACTACCATTGTATTTGTTATTCATTCTGATTCTTGCTGGATGCAAAAAAGTTGATGTGCCCAATGGTACTCCGTATTTTGTAAAACAGAAAATCCGGGATTATTTGAAAAAGCCGGTTCAAAACCCACCAGCCAGCGTTTGGCGCTATGATTTTAATGGTGAGCAGGTATATTATTTTCCGCCTTCCTGCTGCGATCAGTTTTCAGATTTGTACAACGAAAAGGGAGATTTGCTTTGCCATCCAGACGGGGGCTTGACCGGATCAGGTGATGGAAAGTGCTCAAACTTCTTCAGTGCCAGAACAGGTCAAGTTGTAATTTGGCAGGATGCTAGAGAGTAAAACGGAATTGCATCATTAGATGTATTATTGCGATTATCAATTCGATTCCATGAAACCTCTTTTTCTTTTCGCAATTTTAACCGCCTTCCTATTTTCTTGTGTAAACCCGGCTTCGCGAAAGGAACTGGATGAAAAGCAGGCTGAATTGGAAAAGAGGGAGCAAAAACTGAAAGAAAAAGAACAGCAGTTGGAACAACAGCAGCAGTCCCAAGAATCAAGCACCACTGAGGTACAAAAAGAAAAAACAGAAGAACCGGATAACAACGCCCAGACACTGCCTGTTGGGGAATTTACCTATATTCCCAACGAGGCTTCTTCGGTTCGGGATGCACAATTTGTTGTCAGTTACTCTTTTTTGGAAGGGGCGAACAGGCCCAAACTTAGCATTAAATTTAAGGATGGTTTTAGCCTTAGTTTTAATGCGGTTTGCGAGGGAGATTTTCCTTGGTGCATAAGAAATACGAATCAGGAGGATGTAGGTTATTTAAGGCTGAAGTTTGCTCAAAACGGAAAAGTAGCCAGAATTGACATTAAAAAGAACAACCTGTCCTCTCAATATAGCGATCATCTAAATATGCTGGTAGGTAAGCTAAATCGAATTTGATCAAATGAAGCTGAGGTGCCTGTGGTTTATTTTTATTTTTTGTATTTTACATCAAAGTAGGGGGCAAAGTTTAGACAGCTCCTTCCGCAATTGTCTGAGGCAGTACGCCGAAATGCAAGGACCCAAAGGCAGGGGCTGGAATCCCATGGAAATTGCCGCGTCCATCGACAAGTTCGAAGCCAACAAATTGAACAACACGCAGGATTTCGCGAGCTTGCTGCTTCAACAACTCGACTACACTCCTGAGGCAGCGTTTTTGTTGTATTTTTATGA
>CAZCCN010000191.1:0-2692 GCA_964497085.1 uncultured Ferruginibacter sp. | reverse complement strand
GAAAAAGGCCTGACAATCGGACAAGTCATTAAAATTCCCAGCAAGACCACGATGGCTCCCTTAGCCAAACTGTCTGACACGAAAGCTGACACCAAAGTAACAGTGGCGGCACAAGAGACCGCTCCACCACCCAACACACCCTCTACAACAGAGACCAATGCGCAACCAGTAACGGCAGCGCTTTCGCCGTTTTTTCATACAGTTCAAAAAAAGGAAACCTTGTATCAAATCAGTCAGAAGTATAATAAAGTACCCATTGCTGATCTTAAATCTTGGAATCATTTAACACAAGACGGCGTTAAAGAAGGAATGAAGCTGATTGTTGGTTACGCAAATGCAACCAAGCCTTTGGTTAAAGAACAAACACCCGCTTTGGATAGCATCCGATCTGCCAGCAATCATGCTGCAGCAAACAATGTAGCGGTGGCAATGCCTTCAAAAAAGACAGAACCTGCTCCCGTTGAAACCAAGAATGCTGCCGTTAAAAACATGCAACCTGGCGGGTATTTTGCATCGGGTTATTTGGGAACAGCCAGCGCCATCAATGAAACGGGCACGGCCGGTGTTTTTAAGAGCACCAGTGGCTGGGATGACAAGAAATATTATTGCTTATACAACAATGCCACAGCTGGAACCATTGTTAAAATCACCCATACCGATAACCAGAGAACCATTTATGCCAAGGTGCTGGACATGATGCCCGATTTGAAACAGAACAAGGACATATTGATTAGGATCAGCAATGCTGCTGCACAAGAGCTTGGCTCCATCACAGACAGTTTCAATGTATCAATCCAGCGATAATCTTGCAGTCTATTGGAATCGGTAGCCCCTTAAAAAAGAAGCGACATCCATTTGTTTCTTTCCTTCTAGTTGGACGTCTTCCACTTGAACATAACCATCCTTGCAAGCAAACTTCAAAAAAGTTTTTTGATCCGTTTCGTATTCTCCCGGTGCATGGGCAGGAACAATCATTTCTTTCCTGGACTTGAAAATTTTCAACTTTTTATCTCCCAGTAGCGTGAATGCAGCGGGGTAGGGCGAGAGTCCTCTGATTAGATTGTGAATGTCTGCCACGCTTTTGTTCCAATCAATTTTGCATGTTTCGGTAAAGATTTTGGGCGCATGACGTAAGTTGTCAGTATCGGGGGTTGACAGGTTCGATTGAGGTATTGCTTCCACCGATCCTTGTGCGATTCCCTGAATCGTTTCCAATAGCAACGAAGCACCGATGTCTTTCATTCGATCGTGTAAGGAGCCTGCTGTTTCGTTTTCGCCGATCCAAATTTTTTCAGCCATCAACACATGTCCGGTATCAATTTCATGCTGGAGTAAAAAAGTAGTAACGCCTGTCAGGGATTCGCCATTGATAATGGCCCAGTTGATGGGAGCTGCTCCCCGATATTGAGGTAATAAAGATCCATGCACATTGATGGTGCCCAATTGGGGCATACGCCACACCACTTCGGGCAGCATCCTGAATGCGACCACCACTTGCAGATCGGCTTGCAGGGATTGCAATGTTTCAATAAAGGATGGATCTTTCAATTTGGTGGGTTGCAATACCGTCAATCCTTGTTGAACAGCATATTGCTTGACAGGGCTTTCCTGCAAGGACATGCCTCTCCCGGCAGGCTTATCTGGAGCTGTTACCACAGCTACAATGTTGCATCCCTCATTGACTAATTTTTGCAAAGACGCCACAGCAAAATCCGGAGTGCCCATGAATATGATTCTATATTCCTTGTAATTCATCGTTGCTGTTTAAAATCCTGATACATTAAATATTTCTTTCGGATGGCTTTGAAAACATCTAGTTCTGTTTGCCAGCTCGCTTTTATTTCCTGTTCTGTCATTCCTTCTTGTATTTGACGCATCAGCTTGTCATTGCCGGCTAGTTTATTGAAAAATTGATTGGCCAAAAAAAAGCTGTCTTTTACTGGAAACAGCCGATAGGCTTCCAGTAAATATTTGAGTTGAATTTGATCGTGCTGTCTGCTGAGTACTTCTTCAATACTTCCGGAAAGATTCCAACCAAAACATTTTTGAAAGTAACATTTACTGTTGGAGGCTCCGGCATTTGGCGCTGGTGTAAAAGCATACAAACTATCCGGTAATAACGGATGTCCAAATACCTGAAAAGGTTTGTCTGTTCCCCTGCCTTCACTCAATACCGTTCCTTCAAAAAAACAAATAGACGGATAAAGATACAAAGACTGCATCTGTTGTAAATTGGGAGACGGTGGAATAGGCAGTTGATATCTTGCGTCATGTGTATATCCCTTACAGGGGATGATGTGAATGTTGCCTGCCTGTATTTTTTGATTGGCTTCGGCGTTCAACCAATGTTGTCCCACGAGCATACGGGCATATTCTCCGATGGTCATTCCATATACCACCGGAATGGGCTGCATGCCGACAAAGCTCTTGAAATGACTATCCAGAACAGGACCATCAATATAAAAGCCATTTGGATTGGGTCGATCCAGTAAGACAAAAACCTTATCGTTCTCAATCGCCGCTTCTAAATAATATTGTAAAGAAGAAATATACGTGTAAAACCGAACGCCAATATCCTGGATATCGAACAGCATCACATCCACATCTGCCAGATCTGTCGGTAGCGGTTTTTTGTGATTGCCATACAGACTGATGACTTTCACTCCGGTTTTAGTATCGATCCCATCATCCA
>CAZCCN010000190.1:0-2694 GCA_964497085.1 uncultured Ferruginibacter sp. | reverse complement strand
AAAAATCAAAAAAATTGGCGTATTAACCAGTGGCGGTGACGCCCCGGGCATGAATGCTGCCATCAGGGCAGTGGTGAGAACCGGTATCTACCATGGTCTTGAGGTATACGGTATCATGAGGGGCTACAGCGGCATGGTGGAAGATGACATCATTCAACTTGAAAACAGAAGTGTCGCCAACATCATTCAAAGAGGTGGCACCATCTTGAAAACGGCCAGATGCATGGAGTTCATGGAACATGAAGGCCGCAAGAAAGCATATGAAAACCTCAGCAAAAGAGGGATAGACGGATTGGTCATCATCGGAGGAGACGGTAGTTTCAGGGGTGCCCAGATTTTCAGCAGCGAGTTTGACATCCCCTGCATCGGATTGCCTGGCACCATTGACAAGGATATCGCCGGCACCGATTTCACCATCGGTTTCGATACGGCAGTGAACACGGCCGTGGAAGCCATCGATAAGGTTAGGGACACAGCCGATGCGCATGACCGATTGTTCATCATAGAAGTGATGGGCAGGGATGCAGGCTACATTGCCTTGCACAGTGGTATTGCAACTGGCGCTGAAAACATCTTGATCCCTGAGAAAAAAACCAACCTCAACGATATTTTGGTGTCTTTGGAAGAAAAAGAAAAAAGAAAAAAACTGGTGAATTTGATCATTGTGGCTGAAGGCGATGAATTCGGCGCCAATGAAATTGCCGGACACATCAGCCAACGACTCCCCAAATTGGAAGTGCGGGTATGTATCCTGGGGCACATTCAACGAGGGGGCTCTCCTACCTGCATGGACCGATTGTTGGCCAGCAGAATGGGCTACCATGCTGTAGAAAGCCTGGTAGAAGGCAGACACAATGTGTTTGTAGGTATTGTGAACAACAAAATGAATTACACGGCACTGAATGAAGCTGTAAAAAAGAAACAGCGCATCAATGAAGACTGGATGAATATTGTGAAAATACTTGCCACCTAATCCGTCGAATTGATACAGAAACAAACTTGATATGAGTAACCACATTGATAAATACGTACAGGATGGAATGGACAAGGCCGCTGGGTTCGCCCATTCTCAAAAAAGAACAAAAATTGTCGCGACCGTCGGGCCTGCTTGCGACAGCTACGAGGGTCTGTTGGAATTGGTAAAAGCCGGCGTGAATGTCTTTCGTTTGAACTTTTCCCATGGCAGCCACGAAGACAAGAAGCTGGTCATTGAAAGAATTCGTGAAATCATCAAAAACGAGCCCTATAATATTGCCATCCTGGGCGATTTACAAGGACCAAAATTGCGGGTAGGCGAATTGGAGAATGGCAGTGTGCAATTAAATCCTGGAGACGAAATCATATTCACCACCGAAAAGATTGTAGGAAATGCAAATAAAATTTATGTTTCCTATCCTCACCTGACGAATGACGTAAAAATTGACGAGCGTATCTTTCTGGATGATGGCAAGATGGAAGTTCGGGTTACAAAAATCCTCAATCCCAAAGAAATACTGGTTACAGTAAGCTTGGGTGGTTTGTTGTTACCCAAAAAAGGCGTGAATCTTCCGGATAGTGAATTGACCCAGCCTGCAATGACCGATAAAGACATTGCTGACCTGGCATTTATGATTGATCAGAAAATCGACTGGGTGGCATTGTCATTTGTTAGAAAAGCCATTGATATTATAGATTTGAAAAAACGCATCAAGGAAAAGGAAAGCAAGATTAAAGTCATTGCTAAAATTGAAATGCCAGAGGCGTTGAATAATTTGCGCGATATTATTATTGAAAGTGATGGCGTGATGGTTGCCCGGGGCGATTTGGGTGTCGAAATGCCCATTGAGGAAGTACCCGTCATCCAAAAAGACATCATCCGTAAATGCATGCACCGCGCCAAACCGGTCATCGTCGCTACCCAGATGATGGAAAGCATGATGGACCGAACCAAACCCAATCGAAGCGAAGTGAGTGATGTGGCCAATGCCGTCATTGAAGGGGCTGATGCCGTCATGCTGAGCGGAGAAACTGCCATGGGCTCCTATCCAACCCTGGTGGTGCAGACCATGAGCAAAATCATCACCAAAGTGGAAAACACCGTGTATGATTACAACAGGGACGATATTTTGGCACCCCAGCCTCATTCACCCTCATTTCTGAGTGATGCCATCTGTTACAGTGCCTGCAAGTTGGCCAACGATTCCAAAGCAGATGCCTTGATTGGAATGACCCAAAGCGGCTACACCGCATTTATGCTGAGTAGTTACCGTCCGAGAAGCCCCTTGTATATTTTCAGTAAGGAAAAAAGCCTGATCAATCAGCTTAGTTTAAGTTGGGGTGTGCGGGCCTTCTATTATGCAGAAGAGGAAAGCCTAGATGAAATCATCTCTGACCAAATCAGCATTCTTAAAAAAAGAGGGTTTTTGAAAAAAGACGATGTGGTCATCAATACAGGAAGCACGCCAGTTGAACTCCACCTTCCTACCAATATTATAAAAATATCCCAAGTAGAATAATTAATCTAATGCCTTTATTTACAATAAATTAAAGGCATTTATTGAATTTAAAAAGCCACCTTTCAGGTGGCTTTTTAATGAGCTTGTTCTATGTATTATGCCTGATGGCTTAACACTAGACAAATTACTTGGCAGCAGCAGCTGTATCAACAGTTGCAGCAGCAGCAGCTGTATCAACAGCAGCAGCAGCAGCAGTGTC
>CAZCCN010000189.1:1395-2711 GCA_964497085.1 uncultured Ferruginibacter sp. | reverse complement strand
CACACTTGCCTTCATCACTGCCCACCAATCCTGGTGGTACAAAAATGGGACTGCCAAATACACCAGTAACACAACACACAAATATTTCAACACATTGGCTATTTTTCTATATGGGAAATAGATGATGCAGACCAATAATAATAAGGTAAAAAACACACTGAAAAAACTAGCCTCAATAGAAGGGAACAGCAAATTCCCCACAGCACCCATGCCTGCAATATCTGCCCCGATGTTCAGCACGATGGCCGGTAAACTGAACAACAACATGAGGTATAATACCGGACGGGGGTAATATTCTTTCAGGGTGCCAGTAAGTCCTTTGGATGTGACGAGCCCGATTCGTGCACACATTTCTTGTATTGCAGCCATCAATGGAAAAGTCAATAAGGCTGTCCACAAGGTAGACAAACCAAAGGCTGCCCCTGCTTGAGAGTAGGTAGCAATGCCCGACGGATCATCATCACTTGACCCAGTGATCAATCCTGGCCCCAATGATTTCCAATATCGAACCAGTTTGCTGTCGCTGAGGGTACGGGCCATACACAAATGCTATTATAATGAGGGTTGAGCAGGTTCAATGTACACGGCCTGATGGTCTTGTATGTTGAGTTGCCACTTTTCTTGGATTTTTTCCAATACAATATTAATCGATTTTGGCTTGAAGAGTAGGTAACGGTTGTCAGTCGTTTTTTGAAGCAGCCAATGTCCCTCAGGAGAAAATATTTCAGCCAAATTTTCATCATTGGAAAAACAAACAAAAGCTCCATAGGTTTTATCTGTATTATACAGTTTCAAGGGTAGCTCAAAAGGCCTGATGCATGTCTGTTTCAATTCACTCCATTGGTAGCCTGCTGAAGGAATGCATTGATGCGCATCTCTGTCACCGCCTGGTAAATGACTGGGCTTTATTGAATTTGGTCGATTGAATCTGCATGCAGAAAGGCATAAACCTATCAATAGTACAAACAAGAATGGTAAGAATCGATGGAGGCGCATAGAGTTTAGATTTCAATATTGCGTAACATACAAAATAAATGACGGCATTGTGTCAGGTTAAAATAGGACTCAAGGTAAAAAAATCGTGAATTCTATAAGATTTTATAGCTATTTGTTCGGCATCAATCGTAATTTGCTGTTGCTTTTCAATCTAACCATTCTTTTATGAGCAATGATTTCAATAAAAACGAAGACGCCCTCAAGACTGCTTGGAGCCAGGTTCGTCAAAAACTGGAACGAATAGAAAAAGGCGGCGGCGAAAAAGCCATTCAAAAACAAAAGGAAAAGGGTGTCATCTGGGAAGAAACGGAAAAGAGACC
>CAZCCN010000189.1:294-1385 GCA_964497085.1 uncultured Ferruginibacter sp. | reverse complement strand
AAGGAAAAGAACAAGCTCACCGCACGCGAAAGAATTGCCTACCTGGTCGATGCAGATAAACCTTTTATTGAAATAGGCGCTTTTGCTGGTTATGAAATGTATGCAGAACATGGCGGTTGTCCGGCAGGTGGTACAGTCAGTGGTATTGGATATGTCAGTGGTCGTCAATGCGTCATTGTTGCCAATGATCAAACCGTAAAAGCAGGGGCCTGGTTTCCCATTACCGGTAAAAAGAATTTGCGGATGCAAGAAATGGCCATGGAAAATCATTTGCCCATCATTTACATCGTCGACAGCGCGGGGGTGTACTTACCGATGCAAGATGAAATTTTTCCTGACAAAGAACATTTTGGTCGGATTTTTCGGAACAATGCCAAGATGAGTGCCATGGGCATTACCCAGATTGCATGTGTCACAGGTGCTTGCGTTGCAGGAGGCGCTTACCTGCCCATTATGAGCGATGAAACCATCATGGTGGAAGGCGCTGGGTCCATTTTTTTGGCGGGACCCTATAAATTCAACACTGAAAAAGAGGCGCTGGATCAGGTTAAAAAAACCATCGGCAAATTAGGAGAGCCTGCAACTGCTGGTTTCAACAGGATCAAACCCTTACATCCTGCCAAAACGGAGGATCATATTTTCGGTATCCTCAGCGAAGGCAATACCAAGCCCTACAACATGCTCGATTTGATAGAATGTGTGGTAGATGCGAATAGTTTTGATGAATTCAAACAGGATTACGGCAAAACAATCATCTGTGGCTATGCCCGGGTGGATGGATGGGCAGTGGGCATCGTTGCCAACCAGCGCATGATGGTGAAGAACAAAAAGGGTGAATTGCAAATGGGTGGTGTGATTTACAATGACAGTGCCGACAAAGCTGCTCGATTCATCATGAATTGCAACCAGAAAAAAATACCGCTGGTTTTTCTGCAAGATGTTACAGGCTTTATGGTGGGCAGCCGAAGCGAGCACGCTGGCATCATCAAAGACGGCGCCAAACTGGTGAACGCCGTATCCAATTCAGTGGTGCCTAAAATCACCATCATTATTGGTAATTCCTATGGAGCCGGCAATTACGCCATGTGTGG
>CAZCCN010000189.1:0-284 GCA_964497085.1 uncultured Ferruginibacter sp. | reverse complement strand
TCCTAGATTCATTTATGCATGGCCCACCGCGAAAATTGCCGTGATGGGTGGTGAACAGGCAGCCAAAACCATGTTGCAGATTCAAGTGGCAGCGATGAAAGCAAAAGGCGAAGTGGTGTCACCCGAACAAGAGAAAGAAATATTGGATAAGATAACGGATAATTACACCAGGCAGACCAAACCCGAATATGCAGCTGCTCGTTTGTGGGTAGATGCCATCATTAATCCAAGGGAAACAAGGCGTGTTATATCGGAGGGTATTGCAGCTGCTAACCAAAACCCGG
>CAZCCN010000188.1:0-2742 GCA_964497085.1 uncultured Ferruginibacter sp. | reverse complement strand
AATTCCGTAACGAAGCTTTGGTAGCAAACAACAAAGGCCGAACCACCTGGATCCCAAAAATATGATCCCGGGGCAATATACCCTGCAATCCATTGATGCCGGTTCCCCTAAAAAAATTCATCAACAAGGTTTCGATGTTGTCGTTTGCATGATGGGCGGTCAACAGGTAACGTGCCTGCACTTCATGGGCATGCATGCATTCGGCAAACCATTCATAGCGCAATGTCCGAGCCGTGGATTGGATATTGGTTTTTCCGTCCGCATCCGACTCTAGATTAAATTTCTTTGTGTATACAGGCACCTGGTATGCCTTCCCAAGTGCCTGAACGAATTGTTCATCCAAATCACTTTCCGCGCCACGCAATTGAAAATTGGCATGAGCGATCGCAAAATCAAAGCCGGCTGTTTTGCACAAATGACACAATACCACCGAATCCAGTCCACCACTGACAGCTATGAGCAACCGATCCGCTTTATTGAAAAGCGATTGCTGTTGGACATTTTCCACAAATGGGTTCATCAATTGCATAGGCATTGTTTATTCGGCATCGTCTTTGGCAGCCATCAGTTCGTTGTAGGCATGTTGATCGCCTGCTTTTTTGGCTTCCACCATTCCCTTTTCATATATAGAAATGGCTTGATCAACCCTACCCATTCGTTCATGCAATTTTCCTAAGTGATAGTATGAACCTACATAATCGGGGGTCTCTCCCAACAGCTTCTCAAACAGTCTTTGAGCTTCTGTTTCATTGCCAGATTTGATGTGCTCCAGGGCTAGGGCATGCTGCAAGAAACCATCGGTGGGGCTGGTTTTTAACAATTCCAGCAATTTTTCAATCCGATCCATCACATTCTTTTTTTTAACAGCCAGATGAAAGTATATTTGCAGCTGATTATATTATATATTTTTTCTAAACAGATTACGACATGAAGATATTGGTTTGCATCAGTAAAACTCCCGATACGACAGCAAAAATAGCTTTCACCGATAACAATACGAAATTTGCTGCGGACGGTGTTCAATGGATCATCAATCCATACGACGAATGGTACGCTTTGGTTAGGGCCATCGAACTCAAAGAAGCCGATCCCAGCATAACACTTCATCTAATCAATGTAGGCGGTGCCGATAGCGAGCCGATCATTCGCAAAGCACTGGCCTTGGGCGGGGACGAAGCCATCCGAGTAAACAGTGATGTGGCGGACAGTTATTATGTAGCTGCCCAGATTGCCGCCCTGGCAAAAGAAGGCCAATACGATTTAATTTTTACCGGTAAAGAAACCATCGATTACAATGGATCTTCCATTGGCGGAATGGTGGCAGAATTGTTGGACCTTCCTTACATTTCTCATGCCGTTCAATTCCAACTGGAAGGCCATCAAGCAAAAGTGACCAGGGAAATTGAAGGGGGAGAAGAAGTAGACCTCGCACCCCTTCCTTTGGTTGTTAGCTGCCAAAAAGGAATGGCTGAGCAAAGAATTCCAAACATGAAAGGAATCATGGGTGCCAGAACCAAACCATTGAAAATTGTGGAGCCGGTTGCTGCAGAGATTCTCACTCAAGTGGCCTCCTTTGATTTGCCTCCTGCCAAAGCGGGGGTTAAACTGGTTTCTCCCGAAAATCCGGAAGAATTGGTAAGGCTATTGCATGAAGAAGCAAAAGCCATTTAAGCATCATGTAAATATTCAATAAAATACTACTAATAATTAACAATCAAATATTTAGGTATGATTTTAGTGTTCATAGATCAATCGGAAGGCCAAATCAAAAAAACCTCTTATGAGGCCGCGAGTTATGGAGCTGCCTTGGCCAAACAGTTGGGCACTTCGGCAGAAGCAGTTGTGCTGGGAACCATTCATGAAGACCTTTCGGGATTGGGTAAATATGGAATACAAAAGGTTCATACACTCTCTCACGAATCATTCAATGTATTCGATGCACAAACATACACCAAAGCCATTGCCCAGGTAGCCCAATCAGTCGGCGCCAGTGTGGTGGTTTTCTCCAACAATACCTCCGGAAAGGCGGTAGCCCCCAGACTCAGTGTCCGCTTACAAGCAGGATTGGTTTCTGGCGCCGTAGCCCTGCCCGATACCAGCAATGGATTCGTGGTTAAAAAAACCGTATTCAGCGGAAAAGCTTTTGCCCACATCGCCATACAGACGACCACTAAAATCATTGCCTTGAATCCCAATTCTTTCAATGTGGCTGTTTCCGAAGGCACTGCCTCCATCCTGCCTTTCAGCGGAAATGCTGAGACGGGCAAAATACAAGTAACTTCGATCAATAAGGTAACTGGCGAAGTGCCTTTGAGCGAAGCAGATATTGTAGTGAGCGGCGGAAGAGGCTTGAAAGGACCAGAGAATTGGGGGCTCGTAACTGAATTGGCTGGCTTACTCGGCGCCGCCACTGCCTGCAGCAGACCCGTTGCAGACATTCATTGGAGACCTCACCATGAGCACGTAGGACAAACCGGATTGGCGATTGCCCCTAACTTGTATTTTGCCATCGGTATTTCTGGCGCCATTCAACACTTGGCGGGCGTAAATAGAAGCAAGGTGATTGTGGTGATCAACAAAGATCCTGAAGCACCCTTTTTCAAAGCAGCTGATTACGGAATTGTAGGAGACGCATTTGAAGTAATGCCCAAGATCATTGAGGCGGTGAGAAAAATCAGGGCGTCAGCTTGATATAATCATACCAGAACCGTTCAAATTCAGGCCTTCCACCCTACTTTGGAA
>CAZCCN010000187.1:737-2748 GCA_964497085.1 uncultured Ferruginibacter sp. | reverse complement strand
AGATATACCATCTTTCTTTGAGGACAATCTCTAGCCGCACATCGTAGGCGGATAGCAAGATGGGCCGGATATCGACTTCTGAGAAGAGCGATGTATTGTAAATCAAATGGTTCGATTCCTCTAGCGTCTTAAAAATATTGCCTGCAATAATGGAGTCGCCTTGGTGAATCTTTAACTCTCTCAGGATGATATATTCTTTTGTTTTATAATTTCCAGTGATGTGGATTTGAGCAATGTGCAATATAGAGGAAGAGTCAATAGATACTTGGTTGTTCAACTCATCGTAGAATCCAGGATATTTTTTTTGTTGCGCGACGGCTGTAGTACTGACCAATAACACCCCCACACAAAAATTTAGTAGCATTCGTCGCATAAGCAATGGCGGAATTTTTTCTTTACATCTCTGCTGAATATTGGCACAATGATTAAAAGTCCAAATAGTTCATTAAATGTTTGTAATTGTCTACTAATGTATTTTCCTTTGATTCTGTTCCAAATGAATACAATACAGTGTAATCGTATCTTTCGAAGTTTGAAACTACTGCATTGGTTTCTTTTTTATTAATGTGCAATGTTACCATTAGCATGCCTGTCGTTTCGTTCAGTATCGTATTCATGTGCAGGATGGTACAATCATTGCTCTCCACAATTCGACTGATTTCAGATATGGCAAATTGAATGCTGGGCATCTCCAATACGATAATGCCTCCAATCGCATTGGCGCCTGAAAATTCCCCCATTGCCTTCATTAAATCTGAGACGGTAATCGCGCCCATGTAGTTGTTTTCTGTAGTCAACACGGGGACAATATTTGTTTCAAATTGGTTGCTGATATTGACTGCATTCAAAAAATGAACATCTTCCTTCACCGCAGCCATTAAAAAAGATTGCTGAATCACTTCAATGGGCAATTTGTCTTCTTCTACATCCAACAGGTCTTCTTCGCTTAGCAGGCCCAGGTATTTGTTTTCGGCAACGACCGGAAGATGGGTCAATTTGAAATCATTGATGAGCTGCCTGGCTTTGCCAATGCTATCCTGCAATTGAAGTCTGGGAATATTGTTATTGATAAGTGAAGCGGCTAGCATGAATGTGAATTGATTCGATGTTTACGCCTGTAAAATAATGACTTGTTGCCAAAAACCGGCAAATATATTGTTAAAGACACGGGTATACACATTAGGATTTTTGTTTTGCCAAAAAGCCTTCCAATATTTTATTAAAGGCTTCGGGCACTTCCATCATCGGAGCATGGCCGCATTTGTCTATAAAATGCAATTCACTGTTGGGTATCAGTTTGTGAAACTCTTCTCCAACAAAAGGTGGCGTGATGGTATCGTTATTGCCCCAAATCAAGCAAGTGGGCACTTTGATTTGATTGAGTTCTTCGCCCAAATTATTTCGAATGGCGCTTTTAGCCAGTGCAATGATTTTAATCACTTTGAGACGGTTGTTGGTAATTTCAAAAACTTCATCTACCAATTCGTCTGTTGCCATTGCCGGATTGTAAAAAGTGAGGGCGGTTTTGTTTCGAATATACTCTTTGTCTCCTCTTTTGGGGTAAGTATCTCCCATTCCGTTTTCAAACAAGCCGGAGCTACCTGTGAGAATCAATGATTTGATTCTTTCTGGCTTCTTCAACACATGAACCAAGGCTACATGACCGCCCAAAGAATTGCCCATCAAGTGAATCTGATCGTATTGCCTGTGTTCGATAAAACGCTGTAAGAATTTCTGCAACCCGCCTACAGAAGTGTGCAGTAGATCCAAATCGAGTAAGGGTAGCAAGGGCACGACTACCTTATAGGAATGACGAAAATGTTCGATCAGGTCCTTGAAATTACTCAACGCGCCGAACAATCCATGCAGCAGCATCAGGGGCTCGCCTTGTCCTTCTTCGATGAATTTAAACTTACCGTCTTCTTTTATTTCGTAGTTCATTCTTAGCCTCTTTTTGCAGGGGTTCCTGTGAATCCGGGTCGCCCTGTTGTTAAAAATACGTCAAAACGAA
>CAZCCN010000187.1:0-727 GCA_964497085.1 uncultured Ferruginibacter sp. | reverse complement strand
AACAATGGGTAAAATTAATTAAACAAGGGGATTGTGGTACCCCTCAAAGAAACGCTCCAGTTGGCCGAAAACATCTTTAAAAAAGGGAATCACCGTTCCCAAAGCATTGATGATGGAGGGTGCCAGGGATACCACATATGGGTACACGATTGACTGTTTGGTGGTACTGGTGTCTATGAATGCCAGCTGTACAGCATAAAAAAGAATCAAACTGAAGACAATGCCAAACAATAGTGCGTACAAGAGGATGCCTGCCAAGGTATTCAATCCGCCCAATTGCAAAGTGTCTGCGAACGCTTGAACAAAGCGACCCGCCAAGGTAACGATCAATGTTACCACCAAAAAGACCAATATAAAAGAAGCAAATGGAAGCCATTTGCCTTCAACGACATGGGCGCTGGCAAGTCGATTCGCCACCACCGCTGAGAACTTTACTGCCGCGGCCAGCCCTATGACATAGGCCAATAGTGAAAACAAAGAAAGAATCAATCCTTTCCGAATGCCTTTGAAAACAGCCCAAAGCATGAGTAGCAAGAAGACAATATCAATCAGCATGGCCTAGATGAAATTTATCCAAGAAGGGCTTTAACAATGGCGCTGATGGTTTTTCCGTCTGCTTTTCCGGCCAATTGCTTGGAAGCAACACCCATCACTTTTCCCATATCAGCAGCAGATTGCGCACCCACTTCACTGATGATTTGCGAAACGGCTGCTTTGATTTCTTCCT
>CAZCCN010000186.1:0-2789 GCA_964497085.1 uncultured Ferruginibacter sp. | reverse complement strand
AACTCTTGAAGGGTAGTTTGATTGATGGAAATAATTCCTTCCGGATTTTGAGTAGGTTTTTTAGAAATCAGGTTGATCAGCCCACCAATGGCTCCCCCTCCATACAAAGTAGAGGAAGACCCCTTGATCAGTTCGGCTTGCTTCAGATCCAGTGGAGGGATACTCATCAATCCAAAATTTCCACTGAAGCCCTCGTACAAGGGCATCCCATCTCTTAAAATTTGAGTATATCTTCCTTCCAGTCCTTGAATTCTGATATTACTGCTGCCTGAAATCGAACTTAGCTGCTGCACTTGTACCCCACTGATGTCACCAATAATGCCCAATACGGTAGCGGGCTTTACCATACTTTCTTCTTTCATCTCCTCCGCATCCAATACCTCCACTTTGATCGGTGCGCTTTCTATGGGCTGATTGGATCGAGTAGAAGATATAATGGTTACCTCCTCCATTTTCTGCGTGTGTTCGATTAAATAAATCATGTGCACCCCCGCCCAAGAAGTAGACGTATTGATTGCTTGGGCAACAAAACCTTCAGCTGAGAATTCTATAATATCCGTGACTGCCCTTACGTTGCAGGCTACTTTTCCATCTGTATCCGTCAGCGCGATAGGCTTGTTGTTTAATAAAACCGTTGCCCTGGAAATGGGGGTTGAATCGGATGCTTTCAATACTTGAAAATGAGTCAAATCCTGAGATTTTACTGCCTGCGACAGGAATAGAAACAGACTCACGAGGACAAGGATGCTAGTTTTCATGAACAATATTACAAATTTAGCTTCAAGTACAGACCATTATGGTCTGAAGGGACGTTACATGAAATAAAAATCTTTTTGGAACATCTTTTCACAAGCCTTATTTTTGCACTCCTCAAATTCGTTTGAGGCAAGATTGGGTTATGGTGTAACGGTAGCACTACAGATTTTGATTCTGTCTGTCTAGGTTCGAATCCTAGTAACCCAACAAACAGAAAAGTCCTGCACGATGTGCGGGACTTTTTGCATGAAAGTGATGCAAGCTCGCATTGTTTCTTCCTTTGTTTCATTGGCCGATTGTTGGATTTTAGTAACTTACTTTCTAAATAGGACAACCAATGAAATCAGTGGCCATCATCCTTGTGTTGTTTTTTACTTGCCTGAATAAAAATAACACAGCAGCAGCAGCCGATAGCTTTCGAAAAACCATGACAGTTAGCTACAATAACATCAGTGTTGATGTGATTGTAGACAAGCCATCAAACGATGATTTAGATGTACTGGTCCTATTCCATGGCACGGTTTTGTATGATGAAAACATTTTGACTGCAGCAAATAAAACACTTGATAAATTCAAGGCAATACTGGACAGAAAGGATATGTTGCTAATCAGCGTCGCTTATCCCGAAGAAAACATGATTTTGGGTGATAACATTAAACAAGCTGAAGCGGCATTGTTATGGATTAAATACAAAGCATCACAGGAATTGGGCATACAAGTCAAAAAAATATTCATGGCCGGACATTCGCAAGGTGGATATATAGTAACCAGGCTCAACACCATGCATACGACCAACGGAGTCATTGCCAATGCTCCTGGACCATTAAACCTTGTTTATAGATGCGAACTGGAGGAAAAAGGAAAAATAAAGCAAAGCATTAACTGTACGAAACTTCGCAATACATATGGTTCAACCGACAGCAATCCAGATGCCTATATGCAACGATCTTTGCTGAATTTTACAAGCGGATTTAAATCAGACATCCTTTTTGTTCAGGGATTGAAAGACTCTCCGATTCAGTTATACTCATGGCCTACTTTCAAACAGAGAATTTTGAATTGTACAGATTGTCAAAAGACAGCATTTGCAGAAATCCCTGAAGGTGGGCATACCTCATTGTTTACAAGCCGGCTCGCCCAATTGGAATTCAATAATTTTATTAACCATAGATAACATGCTGTTATTGGCAGGTTGCTTTCCAACACGCCACGCCACTTGCTCCTAAGAAACTACCGCATCAGCTCTGTAATCACTTCTCCCACGCAGCCATTTGGCATTTGTATGTGCAGCAAGGCGGCCAGTGTAGCAGCAATATCAGTCATGTGGGTCTGCTTGAAAGTCTGACCCGTTTTGATACCCCAACCATACCACAGTAGCGGAATGTGGGCATCGTAAGGATTCCAGGATCCGTGGGTCGTTCCCTTGTTTTTGTCGCTCTCAATATAGCCCGGTTTGCAAACCAATTGAATGTCGCCACTTCTCTGCGCATTCAATCCATTGTTGAACATGTTTCGTATCGGCTCGGGCATATTTTGCTGGTAAAGTTTATCGATTTCAAAAGCATCCACCACATTGCTGTTCTCCTTACAAGTCTGCAGAATGATTTCGATGACAGCATCTCTTGAGACAGATGGTTCTTGAAATGCTGAAGCATCCAGGTACAATTGATCGTTCAGTGCTGCTGCAATGATCTTCTTGATTCCAAATCGAGCTTCCACTCGGGTATTGATCAGCGCAGAAAGGCTGCGCAGGCTAAACAATCCTCCTGGCAAAGAATGGGCTGATAGAAACGCTGGCACATGCGCCGCTCCATGATCAGCGGTCAAAAAAATCAGGTAATTGTTTTTTCCATATTGATGATCCAGGAATTGAATAAAGTCTGCTAGGTCTTGGTCCAATCGGATATAGGTGTCCTGTATTTCAACCGAATTGGGTCCAAAAGAATGTCCTATGTAATCTGTGGCAGACAGGCTCAGGGTCAAAAAATCGGTTGTCGATCCTTGTCCCAATTGCTCTTGAAGAATGGCAGCTT
>CAZCCN010000185.1:2292-2809 GCA_964497085.1 uncultured Ferruginibacter sp. | reverse complement strand
ATAAAATTCAGTTTATGAAAAGACTCATTACAACTTACTATTCTGCAGGGGCATTTAATACTGCTACCCTATTGTTAAGACTGGTTTTTGGCATCCTGATGATGAGTCATGGCTATGATAAGCTGGTTCATTTCGCCGGCTACAAGGCTCATTTCATGAACTTCATGGGTTTGGGCAGCACCACCTCTTTGTTGCTGGTTATTTTTGCCGAATTCTTTTGCGCCCTCTTTATTGTGATTGGATTGTTTACTAGGCTTGCTGCCATTCCTATTATCATTGTCATGATCGTGGCCCTTTTCATGGTCAATAATCACGACTTTTTTGGTAAAGGAGAAATGGCTGCACTGTACCTGGGTGCTTACCTCGCTTTATTGTTGGTAGGACCCGGAAAAGTCAGTGTGGATGGCATGACAGGCAGATAAGCCTGATTTTTTATACAAAAAAGGATGCTAATTTATCCCTCAACAGGGCAGGCATTTGGGATTTTTTCATTCCCTTGGCTTCCATAAAATACAAA
>CAZCCN010000185.1:0-2253 GCA_964497085.1 uncultured Ferruginibacter sp. | reverse complement strand
CATTGAAGATTTCACCATGAAAAACAATTTTGTGGTGATGTGGCAATTCTTTCAGTGTGGTTTTGATGGTCAGCAGGTCGTCGTACCGTGCAGGCTGCAAGAACCTGAAATGAATGTCAACCACGGGCATGATGATGCCTAGAGTCTCGATGTCTTTATAGGTGTACCCCAATGAGCGGATGGCTTCTGTACGACCAATTTCATAAAACTGGGCGTAATGCCCATAATAGACAAAACCCATCTGATCGGTGAGGGCATAATGAACCCGTATCTTGGTTTCGGTGGTAAACATAGTATTAGAAAAATGGTAGGGAAAAATCTTTATACCCTATGGTAATCTGCTTTCCAGTGTTTGATGGCTTCTTTAATTTGCTTATTGCTTAATTTTTCTTTCGTGGCTCGTTCGGCTAAGACTGCCAATTCATCATCAGAAGCAAATCTCAGTGCAATGATTTGAGAAAGGGTAAGCGTTGGGTCGATCTGCTTGCCTGTAAGGATAAAATGACGAAGGCCTTCTTCTGCCCGAATGGCCCTATCCTGCACCTTTAAGGCAAAGGTTCGGGTAAAGGCAGCCATAAACAGTCCAGCCAATGACAAACAGACAACAGATATCGGTAACAACCACCCGCCCAGGGCTGTGGTATAAGCGCACGAAAAAGTAATGGCGGATAGCATCACCAGCAGCAACATTAAAATGCCTGCATAATAGGCCTTGGGTACTTTGCGAACATGGTTTCCATAATATTGTTGTTCCATATCAGTTTGTTGAGGGTATGTGCAATTGAACAAAACATGAAATTAATCAAAACAGTGCAGAAATTCGCTGGCGGCTCAATATGTTTATATTATTGTTTTACATTTGAAACATTATGATTGCATCCATCATCACCATTGGAGACGAATTGTTGATTGGCCAGGTTATTGACACCAATAGCGCCTGGATTGCCCAGGAACTCAACAAAATCGGTATTCGTGTAAACAGAAGGGTTGCTGTCGGGGACCGATGGGATGAAATTTGGCGCGCAATGGACGAAGAATCTGCCCATGCTTCCATTATTTTATTGACAGGTGGATTGGGGCCCACTGCAGATGACATCACCAAACCACTTTTATGCAAATACTTCCATGGAAAGATGGTCATCAATGAAGATGCTTTACAAAATGTAACCCATCTGTTTGAAACTGTTTTCAAAAGACCTTTAACACCCCGAAACATCAAACAGGCTGAAGTGCCTGATACCGCAACTGTACTGATCAATCCCAGGGGAACCGCACCCGGCATGTGGTTTGAACAGAACAACTGTGTTTTTGTGAGTATGCCCGGTGTGCCACATGAAATGAAAGGACTGATGGAAAACCAGGTATTAAAAAAACTATCTCAAAAATTTGATCTGCCCTATATCAGCCACAAAACACTCATCACTTATGGAATTGGAGAATCGATGCTGGCTGATCTGATAGAAGATTTTGAAACCCATCTGCCATCCCACATCAAACTGGCCTATTTGCCCAATTATGGATTGGTTCGTTTGCGACTCACGAGCAGCGGAAAACAAAAAGAAATCATCGAACAGGAATTAACTGCCTTATTCGAACAATTGCAGCTACTGGTAAAAGAATTCCTGATTACCAATCAGGATGAACCGATGGAAAGCATAGTGGCCAACCTGTTAATCAAACAGCAGAAGACCGTTGCCACCGCTGAAAGCTGTACCGGTGGATACATTGCGCATTTACTCACCGCCAAACCCGGATCTTCTGCCTATTACCAAGGCAGTATTGTTTCCTATTCTTACCAATCGAAAGAAGACTTGCTGGGCGTTCAAACAGACACGCTAACCCATGCAGGGGCTGTCAGTGAAGAAGTGGTAAAAGAAATGGCCAAAGGATTGTTGACCCAATTGAAAACAGATTATGCCATTGCCGTTTCGGGCATCATGGGCCCAGAAGGGGGCATGCCCGATAAACCCGTCGGTACCGTTTGGGTGGCAGTGGGCAATCGTGAAAAACTTCTCACCCGATCCTTTCATTTCAGATTTGACCGCGCCAAGAACATTCAACTCACTGCCATGAACGCCTTGAATCTACTCAGGACCTTTATATTGGCTGAAAATCAACCAGCTGAATAAAGCCTATAAATCAGCATCTTATCTAAATAATCTATTAGGAATTAGTTTAATATAAGTTCGGTACAACTAACCCCTTTTTGCTTACATTTGCCTATATTATTTAAGACATTAAGCGATTCTTTTT
>CAZCCN010000184.1:0-2827 GCA_964497085.1 uncultured Ferruginibacter sp. | reverse complement strand
CTATCCCCGCAATCAATGATGCGAATAAAATAGCAATCTTTCCTGTTGCAATTTGTTGTGGATCGGTAAATGCGAGCAGTGTAATAAAGATGCTCATGGTAAAACCGATGCCAGCCAACAAACCCACACCCACAATATGTTTCCATTGCAATCCTTCTGGCAATACACACCAGCCAATCAATACTGAAATACTACTGAATAAAACAATGCCCAGTGGTTTTCCAATGATCAACCCCGCAAGGATTCCTATTCCTTCGGCTGAGAATACACCATGGCTCCAATCGGGCCCCAATACAATGCAGGTATTGGCCAATGCGAACAAGGGTAAAATAATGTATGCAACTGGTTTGTGCAGATAATGTTGCAGCCGGTAGGAGCTGGTTTGTTCTCCTCCATTGCCAAAGGGTATGACAAATGCCAATATGACCCCGGCAATGGTTGCGTGGATACCTGAATGCAACATGCAGTACCACATGCCGATGCCACCTATGATATAAGGGGCCAATGCGTGCACTTTTTTTCTGTTTAATAAAAAAAGCAGCATCCATATGATTCCTGCTATGCCCAAATAAACAATCGAAATCGTTTGGGTGTAAAATATGGCAATCACCAAGATGGCGCACAAATCATCAATCACCGCAAGTGCGGTTAAAAAGACTTTCAGAGAGGAGGGTACTTTATTGCCCAATAGTGCCATTACACCAATCGCGAAAGCGATGTCTGTGGCCATGGGGATACCGGCCCCGTCTTGTGTGGGGGTGCCATGGTTAAAGAAAAGGTATATGCCTGCAGGAATCAACACACCGCCAATGGCACTGATGATTGGGAACAAGGCATTTTTTACATCTGACAGCTCGCCGATGTATATTTCTCTTTCCAATTCAAGACCGATTAGCAGAAAAAAGATGCTCATCAATCCGTCATTGATCCAATGAGTGATGCTATGGCCGCTGAAATTGGTTTCCCAAAACTGGACATAGGTTGTACCCGCTCCGCTGTTGGCTATCAGCAAGGACAAAAGGGTGCAAAGAATCAGCAAGAATCCCCCTGTTTTTTCGCTTTGAAAAAAATCTTTAAATAAACGAGTGAGCATCATCGATTTAGCTTTTAATGGGTTGTATAAATAAGCACATCTAAATACATAGGTACGGTCATTAAAAATAAAGCTATTTTTGCATTTCTATCAGCCGGTCATCGTTCCGTTTATTCGGAAAGGAAAGTCCGGACAGCAAAGGGCAACGCACCGGTTAAGCGCCGGCTTCTCTGGAAGCAGAGAAAGAGACAGTGCCACAGAAAATAACTGCCTAAGTATTGGTTTTGCCAATAACGGTTAAGGTGAAAATGTGAGGTAAGAGCTCACAGTATTGGTCAGTAATGATCCGTACGGGTAAACCTTGTGTGCTGTAATGCCACGTAAATCAGCGCCAGAGAGCGGCTCGTTCAAATCCGGCTTGTCCGGATGCGTTGAAGGGTAGGCAGCAAGATTGTGTTAGTAATAACACAGCCAGATAAATGATGGCCACTTCAATGGCAACGTTGAAGCAACAGAATCCGGCTTATGGCTGATAGATTTTTTTATTTCTTAATGAGGTCTGCTACGATTTTGTCAATCGGCAATGTGACGGCATCCGATGAAAAATGTTCCCATTCTATAAAGCGGAAGGACTCTGCCTGGCCATTTTGATCATGTTGTAGCCGTTGTGCATCGTCAAAATCAAATGGCTTCGTTTTGAGTGGCACCCGAATCGGCTCCAGGGCTTCCACCCGGTAATAGATGGAAAGTATCTGGTGCGCAGGATTAAAGGCGCTTGGCTGATAAAAGTCGGTGGTGTAAATATGTTGCCCTACTTCAATTCGAAGGTTCATTTCTTCTAAAAACTCTCTTTTGAGGCAATCTATGGTGCCTTCCCCTTTTTCCAAACCGCCTCCGCAAAATTTAGTATAGAACTTACCCCTGATGTATTCATCGCTCACCAGCACCTGCTTTTGGTCGTTTACTAAAATCCCGTACACCCGGATATTGAACATGTTTATTTCTTTAATCTTCTGATGTAGTTATACAAGGCAAACCCCAAGATGAAAAAACAGATCATCACCGGAATCCAAAAGGCGTAATGAGAATGCTGGAAGGGTAGCGGCACATTCATCCCATAAATACTGGCTATCAATACGGGTATGCTTAAGAAAATGGTTAAAGTGGTTAATCTTTTCAAAACTTCATTCTGGTTGTTGCTGATGATGCTGGCGAACGCATCCAAGGTGCTGCTCAGGATGTTGGTGTAGGTATTCGCCGTTTCGAGGGCTTGAGAGGTTTCGATGATCAAATCGTCCAAGAAATCCTTTTCATCCTCATTCAAATGAAGGAAATTGGTTCTTGCCAGCTTCATCATCAAGAGTTCATTGCTTCTTAGTGCTGTTACAAAATAGACAAGGCTTTTTTGAATACGCATCAGCTGCAATAATTCTTCATTTCGGTTGGAATCGTACAGCTTTTGTTCCAATGCATTTCTTCGCTGGTTGATTTCCTTCAGGTATTCCTGAAAATTTGTGGTGATTTTTTCAAAAATCTTTAAAACCATCATGTTTTTGTGATCAGGATGACGGTTTTGAAAACTATTCAGGAATTTCTTGATGGCTTCGTTTTCAAATGAATTCACTGTTACAATCTGACCAGTGGTCAAAATGATACAAATGGGGATGGTAATATAGAAAGCATCGCTTTCATTGAATGAATTGTTTTCAGTGGGCGTTTTGATTACAATCAATTTTACATTGTCGTCCATTTCGTACCTGCTTCGTTCGTCAATATCCAGTGAGTCTTTTAGAA
>CAZCCN010000183.1:0-2830 GCA_964497085.1 uncultured Ferruginibacter sp. | reverse complement strand
GTTGCTTCTGTTGTCACAGACAGTTTGGGCGCAAGCCAACACGTGAAGGTGGCAAAAGCGGCATTGGAAAAATACTGGCTGTTTTCTCGCCAGCCCTTTCCGTTTCGGTGATCGAGGTATGTATAGTAATGAGATTTTTTCTGTTTGCCGCCAACGGCGTGAAAGCTGTTGAATAGGCCGTTGCTTCCCAGGGTCTGAGCGGTTTCATAGGAAGAAGCTTGCTGCAGATGAGATCCGTTTTTTAGAATGTAATTGACCATCCCGCCAAACTGTGGTCCGTATTGCAAAGAACCTTGTCCACGGATAATCTCAATTCTTTGCACGCCTTGCAACTGCGGATTGTAATAGGCTTCCGGGTAGCCAAATGGATCCGCGGCAATGTCGTATCCGTTTTGCCGTACATTGAATTCCCAGCTCCGATTCGGACTCAATCCACGGGCAGCAATGCCTATTTGTATGCCACTGGGATCACTTTCCCATACATGGATGCCGGCTACCTTAGCCAATACCTGTCGCATGGTATTGGTGACAATGTTTCCTTGCACCCGGTCTACCACCACCAGTGCATTTTTCTTACCCGCATAAATGGAAGTGCCCACGATGTCGGCCACTTGTTGGAGATCATTTTTGTTGTTGCGTCCAACGATGGTGATATCGGGCAGGTTTTTCACCAGGCTATCGCTGCGCTCTTGTCCAAAACCGGTTGTGGCGAGACCCACCATCAACCCAACCATCATGTATAATGTCTTCAAGAATTTTTTTTGCGAAAGTATTTTGAGTCACCAAAAGGACACTAACGAAATGAGGAATTCGATTTATGAAATCGGGAAAAATACAATTGATTACTTTTGTTGAACAAAATCCGTGTATGAGCATTCGACTGGGCGACATCGCCCCTAATTTCCAGGCAGAAACGACCATTGGACCCATTGACTTATATGACTACCTGGGCAACGGCTGGGGTGTTTTGTTTTCTCACCCGGCCGATTACACGCCCGTTTGCACCACCGAACTCGGAAAGACGGCTTTGCTGCAAGAGGAGTTTGCCAGCCGGAATGTAAAAGTATTGGCGGTGAGTGTAGATCCGTTAGACAAACATTTGGGTTGGATCCATGACATCAACGAGACCCAGCGCGTGCAAGTGGCTTTTCCGATCATTGCCGACGATGACAAAACGGTAGCCGGCTTGTATGACATGATTCATCCCAATGCCTCCGAAACGTTTACAGTCCGTTCGTTGTTTGTGATTGGCCCGGATAAAAAAATAAAACTCATCATTACCTATCCCGCTTCTACCGGCAGAAATTTTTACGAGGTCCTTCGCGTGATTGATTCATTGCAACTCACCGCCAACTACAGCGTGGCCACACCGGCCGACTGGAAAGCAGGAGAAGATGTCATTGTGGTGCCGGCCCTCAGCACAGAAGAGGCGATTCATCGCTTCCCCAAAGGCGTACAAGTAATCAAGCCGTATCTCCGTTACACACCCCAGCCGAACAAAGATTGACGCTGAACATTACCCAGCCATGTTTTAATTGTGGTCATATTGACAATTAGTTGGTACATTTAAACAAACAAGTCATTATGAAAAAAGCATCGCTATTGTTTGTTCTTCTTTCTATCGTGCTGATGGGTATGGCCCAGGTGCAAACTGATAAATTTTCGGGAGACTGGGATATGTCAACTTCCAGTATGGTACGCTTTGCCAATGGTAAAGTGCAGCTGTTTTACAAAGAAGATAAAAGTGAAAAGCTGATTTCAGCCAAAGAATACTTCGAAAAAGACAAGCCCGGTTATTTCTCTGAAACCAGCAACATCAATCGCAACAATGCTTTGTACAGCTGGACCAATTCTTGCAAAGCCTGCAAATGGACCGAAACGCATCTGTACCATTTTTCGTATGTCTCTGATTTTATCATCAAAGTACATTACACCAGGGTGGTCAACAATATTGACGGTTGTGAAACGCCTGAAGAATCCTGGGGTACGAGTTCCAAGAAATCCTTCAAAGAATCGGATGATTATTTGATTGGACCTCACATTGTTTGGGAAAAAAATGCGCCTGTGGTGGGTGCGGGTTCCAATGCCGATATATCCATCATGACCGTTGCCAACTTTTCAAAATACACTGAAATCAAATTCCAGATCAAAAACCCGGGTGAAACCAAATCGGGATACGAACTTCATGCGCCCGGATCGGATAAGGCGTTTGTCATCACAGATGACAACGGAAAAAAATACAAATTGGTGGGACAGTACGGATTTGGTGGATTCAATACACCCATCACCATCGGATCGAACGAAAAGAAAATCTTTTACTGTTATTTTGAAAAAATCCCTTCCAATACCAAAGTCATCAACATCAAAGAAGGAGATTGCAATGGCTCCAATTGCTGGAATTTTTATGAAGTGATGCTTCAATAATTGTCTCATGATCGACAGCAAAGCATTTGTGTCCGGACTCAAAGACCAGCCTTATTCCATGCCGGTATTGTTTATTGGGCATGGGTCTCCAATGAATGGCATCGAAGACAATGTGTTCAGTTGTGCGTGGAGGGATATGGCGCAATCCATTCCTGTTCCCCAAGCCGTGCTGGTGGTATCGGCGCATTGGTTTACCAAAGGCACACACATTACAGCGATGGATTTTCCACGCACCATTCATGATTTTGGCGGATTTCCCGAAGCTTTGTTTCAAGTACAATATTCTGCACCGGGCCATCCTGCATTGGCCAATGAAACGGCCGCCTTGCTCCATCCCACACTGGTGCACTTGTCTCATGATTGGGGATTGGACCATGGCACATGGACCATTATTAGACATATGTAT
>CAZCCN010000182.1:0-2878 GCA_964497085.1 uncultured Ferruginibacter sp. | reverse complement strand
ATTTGTGTTTGCCTTCAACCAAAAACAAACCGAATATGAACAAAAAGCAGAAGACGGCGCCCAAGTAGATGGGGCCATTGGTAAAGGGTTGGTCGCCCCAATAAATGGCACCCTGCATTTGATTCAGCAATTGATCGGTTGGAAACTGAGGCAAATTTTCTCCCATGTATTTTGCCAAATGGCTGTTCTCGTTTAGGCTTGGGAAAACATAGGCTTCTCCCTCTCTTTCAGCTTGGTGTGATCCATACCCCATCACACCCGGAAACAACAAGCTCCAGGTTTCCATTTTGCCATAGCTCCACATGAATGCATAGTCTTTGGTGAGTCCTTGTGTTTTTCCATCTTTGATGACGTCCTTGGTGTTTTGTTTTTCATCCATGATCAATTGACCGCCTCTTTTGGATTCTTTGCTGAAATCATACGTAGTTAGCAATACCAATGCATTGGCGCCGATTCCAATCAAACCGGCCGTGATGAGCAATCCGGCGCTTTTGAATACATGAGAAAACGCTTTGTTTTTCAAAAAATGAATGGTATAAGAAAGGGATAGGGCGATCAATACCAAAAACAGGTAATAACTGATTTGCTGGTGGGCTTGTCCAATTTGCAAGGCGATAAAGAGGGTGCTTAAGGCAAAACCCATCAGGTATTTTTTATCAAAAACCAAGATGACCGCACCGATCACTGCTGGCGCATAGGCCAATGCCAGCATCTGTGTGTTGTGCCCGGCTGTAACAATGATGGGCGAGAAACTGCAATAGGCAAAACCCAATGCACCCAATATGCCTGCGTAGGGATGGATCCGAAGACACAGGCAAAGTATATAAAAACAGATGCAAGCCAGAAAGAAAAAATTCATTGGTTGGGGAAGCCACAATTGCAACACATGGTTGATCACAGATAGCGGAGACCATTTGCCTTCCATCGCAATTTGATACCCCGGCATTCCTCCAAACATATTGGTGATCCATAAAGGCAAATGACCATGCACTTCTTTGTATTCCAAAGACTGGTGGCTCATGCCTTGCCAGCCCACGATGTCGCCTTGCTTTAAAATGGTATCCGATTCCAGTGCGGGTTTGCAAAAGATGACGGTTACCAACAAAAAAACACCCACGGCCACCAAATGAGGCAATACGGCCTTAAGATTCAAATGCTTCATATAAAAGGATTGTGCAGGCAAAATAAAACTAATTATAGGAATAATGGCCTAATGAGGATGAATGGAATAGGAAGCTTGATTCAATTATTGGGTTCACAAGGCTTCCACCACTCGTATTCATTTATTTTTTAATATATTATGCATCAAAATTACAGCACGATTGTGCTTTATTATACACATTTATAAATTGATGATTTGTCTATTGTATATACATATTACATTCGTTAAGTATAAACAGTTTTAATCCGTACTTTATATTCTATCCTCTCTTCCTCAATCAGCCGATTCGGTTTTTTGTTGTATTGGCTTGCGTATAAAGTAACACAAACACCAACAGTTTTTATTTTAACGATTGCCAATCGAATGCCCATTTTATGATCAAAGCTATTGTTGTAGAAGAAAAAAATCATTCATCTCCCTCTATCAATCAGATTCTGCTAGACCATTGCCCCCAGATAATCGTAATGGGAGAAGCGAACAATACCCAGTCTGCCTTGGCATTGATTCAAGAGGTTAAGCCGGAACTGGTGATTTCTGAAATCAACTTTTCCGATGGAGAGATTTTTGCGGTGTTGGACAGCCTGATCCCGTTCAAATTTGAAATAGTTTTTATCACCGACGAGCAACAGCATTCTGTCAAGGCATTTAAATACAACGCACTGGATTATTTATTGAAACCGGTCAATGTCACTGAGCTCCAAATTGCCATTGGAAAGGCCATTAAGAAAATCTGGGACAATCGGGTCAATGACCAGCTTGCCATCCTGGTCAACAACATCAGAAACATTTCACAAGACAACCACAAAATCGCCATTCCAACCCTGGAAGGTTATGTTTTTGTGCAGGTGTCTGAAATTCTTAGGTGTGAGGCAAACGGAGCATATACCTCCATTTACTTGTGCAACAAGGAAAAGATTCTGGCCTCTAAAAATATTAAAGAATACGAGCTGTTGCTGCCCAAACAATCTTTCTTCCGGGTACACAATTCCCACTTGGTCAATCTGAATAAAGTAGTCAAATACACCAAAGGAAGGGGTGGAACAATCATCATGGAAGATGGCACCCATATTGAAGTTGCCAGTAGAAGAAAGGACAAGTTCCTGAATATGTTTCAATAGCCGTTTTAATAGGTCCATTTATCCCTTTCTGACTTTTCTGTATTTTTCCTGAAATGTAATTTTGAATCCGCAAAGATTTTATTTACTTTTGCAGTCATCTCCAAATGGTGGTTGTAGCTCAGTTGGTTAGAGCACCAGATTGTGATTCTGGGGGTCGTGGGTTCGAGCCCCATCATCCACCCCAACGTAAATCTCCCCCAACAGGGAGATTTTTTTATGAAAGAACCGTTCTCTTTAACATAAGATTATTATTCCCATGCCGCCCAACGCACGACACCTGAGTGTTTTTAATCTTATTTTTACAACATGCAAAAAATTGCACAATTTATGATGAGTAAAAAGTTCATTCCCGTTGTGATCCTGTTGACAGGTATTAGTATTTTCATAACCTACCAAACCCAGGGTAAAAATGATGGGGACGATCCTAAAGAAAGGCGTGCAAAAGTGTTACACAATGTAGGAATACTTTTGTCTCAGGGGCATTATGATCCAAAGACCATTGATGACAAGTTCAGTAAAATGGTTTTAAAAAAGTTTACGGAGGAGTTGGACGATGATAAATCAATTTTTCTGTTGTCTGACATCAATTATTTCAAAA
>CAZCCN010000181.1:0-2903 GCA_964497085.1 uncultured Ferruginibacter sp. | reverse complement strand
ATCATAGCTTCTTACAGGCTTGTCATTCAGCAGCCATTCTATTTCAGTAAAAAATTGCTTGAGCTGGTTTTCGGCAGGCAACCATTGGGTGACAGTCAGGTATTTAAGTAAGGTAAGGTGCTGCTCTTTGATCTGGTTGAACAATTCGAGAGCTTCGGTTGGTCTTCCTTTAAAAAAAGCTTCTGCCACCTTCTCCAGTGCATTGGTGGTTTTGCCCATGGCAGAAATGACAATAAGCAGCTTTTGATTGGCAGCATCCTGAATGATGCCCGCAGTGCTTTTGATTCTTTCCAATCCACTAATGCTGGCTCCTCCAAATTTGTAAATCTTCATGACAGGTCTTTCTTTTTTGTTTTTCTTCCAAGATTCGGAGGCTTTCTTTGCAACAAATGCGGTTGGACTAGCCCCCGAGATAGAGAATAAGCCTTATTTTTGGTTAGCAAATGTACTCTCGTTCCTTGTAAACATGAAATCCTTTTATGGCCATCAATAGACACATTCAAACGCTCGATGAGTTCACCATCCAACAAATGCGCGATTTTCCGCAGGCTACGGGTGAATTGGCCGGCTTGCTGAGAGACATCGGGTTGGCTGCCAAACGGGTACATGTAGAAGTGAACAAGGCCGGATTGGTAGACATCTTGGGTGATGCCGGACAAATGAATGTACAGGGAGAGGAAGTGAAAAAGCTGGACATATTTGCCAACAACGAATTCATGGGCGTCCTCAGGCATGGCATCAGTTGTGCGGGCATTGGAAGCGAAGAGATGGATGATGTGGTGGTGTTTGATGATGAAATCAGCAACCAGTCGAAATATGTGTGTTTGTTTGATCCGTTGGACGGAAGCAGCAACATTGATGTCAATGTGTCGATAGGAACCATTTTCAGTATTTACAGAAGGGTTAGTACCTTGGGCAAGCCTGCTACTCAAGCGGATTTTTTACAACCGGGCAATCAGCAGGTAGCCGCGGGTTACGTAATTTATGGTTCTTCCACGATGTTGGTGTATGCCACCCGCAGGGGTGTGAATGGATTTACATTGGACCAAGCCATCGGTGAATTTACCATGAGTCATCCGAATATCCTCTGCCCTGATACAGGAAAGTTTTACTCCGTGAACCACGGTAATTTCTTTCAATACAGCGAGAAAGTTCAACGCTACATCACCAATTGTCAAAAAAAGACCCAGGCAGATGGGGGGCCTTACACCCAGCGCTACATTGGCAGCATGGTGGCAGATGTTCACCGCAACCTGATTAAGGGCGGCATCTTCATGTATCCGGGAATGAAAGACAGACCCAATGGCAAGCTCCGCTTGCTGTACGAATGCAACCCCTTTGCCTTCATCATGGAGATAGCCGGAGGCAAAGCTACGGATGGGTTTCAAAGGATATTGGATATTCAGCCCACTGAAGTGCACCAACGAACGCCTTTTTTCATTGGCAGTAAATTGATGATGGAAGAATTGGAGGCCACTGCATAATCAACTTATTTACACATGCAAAAGATAATTATATCGGTACGGGACCTGGTTAAAAATTACGGCTCTTTCCAAGCAGTTCAATCTATTTCGTTTGATGTTTATGAAGGTGAGATATTTGGTTTGCTGGGTCCCAATGGCGCAGGTAAATCCACGACACTCGAAATCATTGAAACGCTCAGGGAAAAAACTTCAGGTAAAGTATTAGTAGACGGTATCGATTTAGACAAGCAGCCTGCTGAAATCAAAAAGAACATTGGCGTGCAGTTGCAGACATCCGGATTTTATCCTTCGTTGAATTTGGTTGAACTCATTCGTTTGTTTGGTGGCTTATACAACAAGCCCGTGGATCCAATTGCCTTGTTGAAAAAAGTGAACCTGGAAGACAAGGCCTTGAACAAAAGCAAGGAACTCAGTGGGGGACAGAAGCAGCGTTTCTCCATTGCTACCACCCTGATCAACCAGCCCAAAATAATTTTTCTGGACGAACCCACCACTGGTTTGGATCCGCAGGCTCGTCGCAACCTCTGGGACCTGATTCGGGAGATCAGGCTTGCAGGCACAACGGTCATCATCACCACCCACTACATGGACGAAGCGGAACAGCTCTGCGACCGAATCGCCATCATGGACCAGGGAAAAATCATCAAGCTGGACTCGCCCGATAAAATGATTGATGAGCTGGTGGCGAGCGGTTTTGAAAGGCCCAAGCAAGTGAAGGCTGCCAATCTGGAAGATGTTTTCATACATTTAACAGGCAGAGAAATGAGAGATGAATAAAGTTCCGTTTATTTGCATTCTATTATTCATGTAAACTTTATTTAATGAAACGATTTCTGGTTCTATTGATGGCTTTGCCATGTTGTCAAATTTCCATGGCTCAGGGCAAAAAGCCAATGCCCCAAAAAGTTGCCCCTGTGAGCATTCCCAAAACAGAGATGAAAAACCTGCTCGACAGTTTTAGCTACGCTGCCGGTGTAAACATCGCTGAAAACATGAAGCAACAAGGAATTGAAGAATTAAACACCAGCCTCATGCTCAAGGCCATCGATGATGTGATGAAAGATCGCCCCAAATTATTATCCCCTGAACAATGCAATATGACCTTACAAGAACAATTACAAGCGTTTGCTAAAAAGAAAAGTGCTGCTCAAAAGGAAAAAAGTGCTGCTCAAAAGGAAAAAGGCGATGCGTTTTTGGCAGCCAACAAAGCGAGAAAAGAAGTAGTTACCCTTCCCAGCGGATTGCAGTATGAAATTTTGCAAGCAGGTGCTACGAATGGTTTGAAGCCCACTGTTTCAGATACTGTGGTGGTGGACTATGTAGGGACATTGATTGACGGTACAGAATTCGACAATTCCATCAAAAGGGGTGAGCCCGCTGAGTTTCCGGTAGGGGGTGTCATCAGGGGCTGGATTGAAA
>CAZCCN010000180.1:1584-2914 GCA_964497085.1 uncultured Ferruginibacter sp. | reverse complement strand
AAAATCCTTCACTGGCAGGAAACAATTCAATGGTATCCACTTTTCGGCCAATGCTTTCCATCAGCTTGGCTTTGTAAGGCTCGTAATTGACACCCCCTTGCACCATCACACTGAAATGAGGAAACAGTTCACCAACCTTCTTCCCAGACTTTTCCATCAACCGGTCAAAATACATTTGCATCCATGGTGGAATACCGCTGATGAGTGTCATGTTCTGTTGCATGGTTTCTGCAACAATGGCATCCAATTTGGTTTCCCAGTCTTCGATGCAATTGGTTTCATAAGAGGGCAATTGATTGCCCCGAAGGTATTTGGGCACATGATGGTTCACAATGCCACTCAACCTTCCGGTGGGGATGCCTCCTACTCTTTCCAATTCAGGAGAACCACTCAAGAAAATTAATTTACCGTTGGCAAAATCGGTATTGCCGGATACAACCATGTAACACAGCAAGGCATTGCGTGCACTGTTGATGTGGTTTGGGATGGAATCTTTGGTGATGGGAATATATTTCACCCCACTGGTGGTGCCGCTGGTTTTAGCCAGATAAATGGGAAGTCCTTTCCACAATACATTTTGCTTGCCCTGTTTGATTTTTTCGATGTATGGCTTGAAGGCTTCGTAATCGCGAATGGGGACTTGTTTGACATACTCATCGTGCGATCCGATCTGAGAAAAATGATGATCCTTACCAAAGTCGGTTTGCGCAGCGGTTTTGACCAATTTCTCAAAAATAGCCTGCTGATCCGCCACCGCCGACTGCATGTCTTTTTTGATTTGCTTGTATATGTAACTCGCGAATGGTTTTGCGAGTATGGATTTAATGTTCATTTGAAAATTTACCGATATGTAAAGGTAATTAATATTGTTTAGTTGTTGAAACGTGTAGTTGTTTAGTTGGGTTAATTAATAAGACCTATGCCTACACGACTAAACGTCTTTACTTGTAAACAGATTTCACCCATTCATCACCGGGTTTGTTTCTAATAAACTTGAATTTGACATTAAATTATTTCTCTTCAACTTTTGTCTTGACACAAAAGTTGAGCAAAAAGTCAAGGCTGCATCAAAAATCCTAAAAATTGTCTCATTTTGCTAAAGAAAAAGAAAGGCTTGTCCCATAGCCCACCCTTCGCTTTTTCTTTTTTACACTGCATTCAACAATTTTCTTTACGGATTTTTAATGAGGCCGGATTTGATTAGATTCAGTTGCCAAGTCGTTTTACTGTTGAGATGAAAATTATTTCCCACCACCTAACCTACCAAACTTACTAAACTCTCTCAACGTCCCTCAACCTTCTATAACTATTCTCCTCCAAACAACTCAAC
>CAZCCN010000180.1:0-1574 GCA_964497085.1 uncultured Ferruginibacter sp. | reverse complement strand
CTTACCTTCGCGTCATGTCCAAAACCGTTGCTTTACATACCCTGGGTTGCAAGCTGAATTTCAGCGAAACCACTGCTATTGGTCGGTTGCTAGAGAACGACGGATTTGAGAAAAGAGCGTTTGAAGAAGTGGCAGATCTGTATGTGATCAATACCTGTTCTGTAACCGATAACGCAGACAAAGAATGCAGGCAGCTGGTCCGGAGGATTCAAAAAAGGGCTCCGGAAGCCATGGTGGTGATTACAGGCTGCTATGCGCAATTGAAACCAACTGAAATCGCCTCCATCCCTGGCGTAAACCTGGTGTTGGGGGCAGCGGAAAAGTTCAACATTGCCTCGCACCTTAAAGAATTATCTAAAAATGATCCTGCCAAGATTTGCAGTTGTGATATAGAGGAAGTAAATATCTTTACCCCTTCTCATTCCATCAAAGAAAGAACCCGCATTTTTTTAAAAGTACAAGATGGCTGCGATTACAATTGCAGCTTTTGTACCATTCCTATGGCCCGGGGCAAAAGCAGAAGCGACCGGATTGAAAAAGTACTGGAAAATGTGGAAGAAATCGCCAGCGGTGGTGCCAAGGAAATTGTGTTGACGGGTATCAACTTAGGCGATTTTGGGAAAGGATTTACGGGCGGAAAAAAGCTCGAAGAAAACTTCTTTGACCTCATCAAAGTCCTCGATACAGAAGCCCCCATCGAACGGTTTCGGATTTCTTCCATCGAACCCAATTTATTGAGCAATGAGATGATTGAATTTGTGAGCGAAAGCCAAAAATTCATGCCGCATTTTCACATTCCTTTGCAGAGCGGAAGCAACAAAATACTGGCTGCCATGCGTCGGCGCTACCAACGTGAATTGTATGCAGATAAGGTCGGCCTGATTAAAAGACTCATGCCCCATGCCTGCATTGGCGTGGATGTGATTGTGGGGTTTCCGGGCGAAACCGATGAAGATTTTGCCGATACCGCTACATTCATAGAATCCCTTGATGTCTCTTACTTGCATGTATTCACGTATTCTGAACGGGACAACACCCATGCACTGAGCTTAGGGCCTGTTGTACCCATCCACACCCGCAACGAACGGAACAAAATCCTTCGAAACATCAGTTATCGTAAAATGCAAGCGTTTACCGAACAACACATCGGACAAACCAGAAAAGTGCTCTTCGAATCCGTCAATAAAAATGGAATGATGGAAGGCTACAGCGATAACTACATCAAAATCACTGCACCCTATAAGAAGGAATGGGAGAATGAAGTGGTGGAGTGGACTATTTGACGTTCAACATTCAACGTTTAAATCGTTCAAGGTATTAAGCGTTGAACCTTGAACCTTAAACTTTAAACCTTAAAAATTCCACTCCCGATGCCCAAGATGTTTTTCAAACAATGCCCGATTGGAAGAATCTGAGAGGGCTGCTATATGTCGCTCGTGGTGGCAATCGGTACCGATGTAGGAGATTAAATCGTTTTTCAATAAATACTCAGCGCTTTTAGCGGTTTCTTTTCCGTAATAGCCCGTCAAGGACAACAGATTCAGTTGCAGGGCAAACCCCAATTCCACCAGGCG
>CAZCCN010000179.1:1727-2958 GCA_964497085.1 uncultured Ferruginibacter sp. | reverse complement strand
GCAACCACATGCCAGCTTACCCAATTCGGAATGCCACGATCCCGGTTGTAGGAAACTGAATAATATCCTTCTTTCAACAAATAGTTACCGATGTCTGCAATGTTGACAGAGGCATTGCTGGGATTGCCCATGACCAAAGTACTGTCCGTGGCTTCTGTAGGAGGCGCTACGGGTGGAACCACGATGGGGTTTCCTACCGGATTGGTGGTGGCAATAATATTATCTTTTTGGCAAGCGGTTACACTTACCGTCAAAGCAATCAGTAAAAAGTAAAATGTTTTTTTCATAAAAGAGCCAATGGATGTTTCAAAGTGATAGCGGTAAACCCGGCTAAAGGTGTCAAAACTACTAATTAGTTTCTATATTCAATCAGAAACTCAAATAATACAAGGGTCTGTATTATGATGATTATTTTTAATAGGTTAAATGGTCGCACCAGCCAATCATGAACCGATCTTTTGATCCACGATCGCCAGAATTTCCTTTTCCAGTTGAATGGCGTCTGCCTCAATCTCCTGCCCTTTTTGTAAAATAGAAGAGGTAAAGGATTTGTCCTGGTAATCCACTGCATTGATGCGCACATTCATGAAAGCGCCCAATACGGCGGCTCTTGCACACAGAGCGCCTACACCGGCATCAGAAACTGAATTCGGATTGCCAATCTCTGCCATGGCTTTGATTACTTGCATGCTTTCATATGCAAGGTTCATGACCTTAAAAGGAACCTCAATGGCATTTTTGGTGGCAGCCTGAATGGCATCGTTTCGAATGGCTTTTTCATTGTCATTGCTTTTGGGTAGTCCAAAGGCATCCATGATTTTATTGAAGGCTTGCGTATCCTCGTCCACCAATTTCAACAATTGATCTTTATAATGCTGACCTTTCTCTGCCCATTGACTGAATATTTCCCACCGATCATCCCAACCCACTTTGTGCGAGGATAGATTGGCGACCATCGTGGCAAGGGAAATGCCCAACGAGCCAACATAAGCTGAAATGGAACCACCGCCGGGTGCAGGACTTTCACTGGCTGTTTCATCGGCGAAAGCAGTCAGTGATAAATCAATCAATTGCTTTTGGTTGGCATCTGCCAACATGTATTCAATGATTCTTTCGGACGGGTTAAAGGGCCCCAATTCATCCAATCCCATTGATTTGACGGCGATGCGAATCAATTCCTTTTCGCTTACACCTGTTGATCTTTGTTGCTTCTGCAACAAATATTTTCCTG
>CAZCCN010000179.1:345-1717 GCA_964497085.1 uncultured Ferruginibacter sp. | reverse complement strand
CTGCATCAGTCAACGCTTTGAGTGGAATCAATCCCACCAACTCGCTACCTGTCACCCGCATCCCTCTTTCCGTTGCCTTTTTGCAAGCTTCATCAAAAGCGATGTGAACAGGTGTGACCTGTATGTTGGTCAGGTTGATGGATATTTGAGCGATACCATACTCTTCTATAAACCATCCAATGGCTTTTACACATTTTAAACTGCCAGGGATTTGCACAGGGTTTCCCTTTTCATCCAAAACAGTTTTACCATTCACTTTTTTTACCCGGCCCGCTTCTCTGATATCGAAGGCGACGGCATTGGCTCTTCTGGTAGACGTTGTGTTTAAATTTATGTTGTACGCCACCAAAAAGTCGCGTGCACCGATGACAGTGGCGCCTCTTTTGCTGTCAAATATTGCCGGGCCAAAATCCGGTTTCCATTCCGGCAATAGAATTTTCTTGGCAAACCCTTCATATTCTCCTGCCCGAATGACTGATAAATTGCTTCTTTCTTTATTGGGTTGGGCTGCTTCGTATAGGTATACAGGTAAGTTCAACGATTCCCCTACTCTTTTGGCCAGTTGCTGTGCATAGGCTGCTGTCTCTTCCATGGTGATGTGGGCAATGGGAATCAAAGGGCATACGTCGGTGGCCCCCATTCTGGGATGTTCACCTTTGTGCTGACTCATGTCAATGAGTTCACCTGCCTTTTTGATGGCACGAAAAGCAGCCTCTATCACTGCTTCAGGAGATCCCACCATGGTCACCACGGTTCTGTTGGTTGCTTTGCCCGGATCTACATTCAGCAGCCGAACACCTTCCACCGATTCAATTTCATCGGTAATCTGTTTGATGATTGCAAGGTCGTTTCCTTCAGAAAAATTAGGGACACATTCAATTAACTGATTCATGACAGATTGTTTTGCTGTTAGATCCATTCTCCATTGATCATCACCTTATCGATGAGGTTGGTTCCAAATGAATAAGGGATAAAGGCCAAGGACGAAATAGGTTTTGTAAAAATAAGATTCGCTTTCTTTCCAACCGTAACAGATCCCAATTCTTTTTCCAGTTGCATCGCAAAAGCAGCGTTTTGGGTGGCAGCATTGATGGCTTCTTCCGGAAGCATTTTCATTTGGATGCAACTGAGCGCAACCACAAAATGCATGTTGCCACTGGGCGATGAGCCCGGATTGTAATCTGAAGCCAGTGCAATGGCAGCACCAGCATCAATCAATTGGCGAGCCGGTTGGTATGGCATGCGCAAAAAGAATGCAGCCGAGGGCAACAAGGTTCCTATGGTATTGGATTGCGCTAGGTCGTGAATATCCTGCGGGGTCATGGTTTCCAAATGATCAACAGAAATCGCATTCATTTTTACAGCAGATTGA
>CAZCCN010000179.1:0-296 GCA_964497085.1 uncultured Ferruginibacter sp. | reverse complement strand
TTCTTCTACAGAGTAAAAACCGTTTTCACAGAACACATCAATATAATCAGCCAGATTTTCTTTGGCAATCAAGGGCAACATTTCTTCTGTAATCAGCCGAACATATCCTTGGTGATCATGGGCGTATGCCATAGGAAAAGCATGGGCGCCTAAAAAGGTGGCTTTGATGGGGATGGGAGATTTCTCTTTTAATCTCTTGATTACGCGCAACATCTTGAGTTCTGCGTCAACACTGAGGCCATAGCCGCTTTTGATTTCAATGGCTCCGGTACCGAGTGCAATCACTTCTTGCAGTC
>CAZCCN010000178.1:0-2967 GCA_964497085.1 uncultured Ferruginibacter sp. | reverse complement strand
GTGGACATTGGCATGTTTTTTTCAAACGTCGTCATGTTTTTTATCATCCTCACCACCGGAACAGTTCTATATAACGGCGGGGTTCATCAAATTGACACAGTAGAACAAGCTGCCATGGCCTTAAAACCCCTGGCGGGTGATGCTGCCTTTATATTGTTTGCCTTTGGCGTCATAGGAACAGGCTTATTGGCGATTCCTGTTTTAAGCGGATCTTTGTCCTATATTTTTTGCGAAACCTTTGGATGGAAAGAAGGACTGGACAATACTTTCAGTGAAGCCAAACCCTTTTACCTGATTATCGCTTTTTCTTTATTGATTGGGCTGTCACTAAACTACCTGGGCATCAGCCCCATCAAAGCACTCCTTTATTCAGCCATTTTATACGGGCTTACTGCTCCAGTGTTGATTGCGATTATTTTGCATATTTCCAACAATAAAAAAATCATGCAAACGTATACAAACGGAAAACGCTCTAATATCTTGGGGTGGCTCACTCTTGCAATCATGACTTTGGCAGCTGTTGCATTGATTTATTTTGAAATGGCTCCTTAACAATCTGTTTTCATTTTTTGGCATACTATTCCCTACCATCCTGATGGCTAATGTCCGCTTTTCACACTCTCTATGAAAATAATGGAAATGCATATAGATTTTTAATAATATCTAGGCCAGATGGTAGATTATTTTTTTGAAAATACTGGCCTATTGACTAGATTTGGCAACGTTTTTTAAAAAAAACTGACCTAGTTCATTTCTATGGCTGATTGATATCCAATCAATAGCCATTGAAAAGCTATTTTAGACAAACCATTATTATCAAACCATCACACATGAAACCATTCTACAAAATTTTCTTGTCTGTACTTTTTTTGCTGTCATTTAACGTGACAGTAGTTGCCCAAAAAAACAATTTTTGGCGTCAACACTTATCATCTACTGACAGAATGATTAAAGACAAATCAGTACAAAGGTTGTCTTTCCCTACCGAATTCAAACTGTTCGATTTGGATATTACACCCCTTCAACAAGAATTGTTATCTATAGTTGGGAATTACGCATCCAAAAAAACGACCATCATCTCTCTTCCCAATGCAGATGGACAGATAGAAGAATTCGAGGTCTACGAGGCTTCAAATTTTGAACCTACTTTACAAGTCCGCTTCCCACAAATCAGGGCTTACTCAGGGAAAGGCATTACTGACCGATATGCTTCACTTAAATTGAGTCTTTCTCCTCAAGGTATACAAACAATGGTATTTAGAACCGAGAAGCCCAATGAATTTATTGAAGCTTATTCTCAAGACCATGCTACATATGCCGTTTTTTATTCTCAAAGAAGACCCGGCCAACTACCTTGGAAATGCTTCACACCTGATGAACAATTGTCTGCTGGCTTGAATGCACAAGTTGCCAAAACAGGCATTACAAACCGTTCGGACGGCAATTTAAAAACCATGCGTTTGGCTCAGTCTGTAACGGCTGAGTACTCCAATTATTTTGGTGCTACCAGTTCCGCACAAGTAGCATTGGTGCTAGCTGCCATCAACGCCACGTTGACACGTTCTAATGGTTGCTACGAAAAAGATTTGGCCTTGCATTTGAATCTTATTGACAGCAGCACTTATGTGATTTACTACAACGCCGCTACAGACCCTTATTCACCTGCCAATACAGGTGCTGCTGGAAATTGGAATGGCGAACTACAAACCACATTGAAAACTGTCATAGGAGATGCAAAATTCGATATCGGCCATTTATTTGGCGCTTCAGGTGGAGGTGGCAATGCCGGTTGTATCGGATGCGTGTGCAGTGCAGCAAACAATAATTACAAAGGAAGTGGATTTACTTCACCAGCTGATGCCATACCTCAGGGTGACAATTTCGATATTGATTATGTGGTGCATGAAGTAGGACACCAATTGGGGGCCAATCACACCTTCTCTCATTCATTAGAAGGGACAGGGGTCAACAAAGAAGTGGGCTCGGGCATCACTATCATGGGTTACGCCGGTATCACTTCTCAGGATGTGGCAGCGCACTCTATTGATATTTATCACGAAGCATCCATCGACCAGATTCAAGCCAATTTGGCAACCAAATCCTGCCCCATTACTACAAGCTTGACAGGCACCAATGCAACACCCGTTGTTGCATCTGTTTCAAACTATATCATTCCCAAAAGCACCCCTTTTGCATTGACCGGATCTGCTACGGATGCTGATGGTGATGCACTGACTTATTGCTGGGAGCAAAATGACAACTCAACTACCTCTGGCGCAAATAGCAAGGCTTCTATTACCAAGACAACAGGACCCAACTTTTTGTCATTTAAGCCTACTGCTTCTCCGACTCGATATTTTCCTAAAATTCAAAGCATACTAGCCGGAAAGGACACAACTGGTCCGATAATGCCAGGTGCTACCAACGGCATCACTATTGAAGCATTGAGTTCTGTAGCGAGGACACTGAATTTCAGATTGACTGTCAGGGATAATTGCCCATACAGCTCTACTGCTCCTATCAAAGTAGGGCAAACAGCTTACACTGATATGGCAATTACCGTGAATGCTACAGCTGGTCCGTTTACAGTAACTGCTCCCAATGGAGCTACTGCTGGTTTGACTTGGGCAGGTGGCAGCACGCAAACCGTTACCTGGAATGTAGCGAGTACCACAGCAGCTCCTGTTAGCTGTGCCAATGTAAACATCTTGTTGTCTACCGATGGCGGCTATACTTTCCCCACTGTGCTGGTAGCCAACACACCCAATGATGGTTCCGAATCTGTGACCATTCCCAATGTAGCTACCACTACAGCCAGAATTAAAGTTGAATCTGTTGGAAATATCTTTTTTAATATTTCCAGACCCAATAATTTTACCATTACAGCCACGACTCCAAACAATGGTTTCACATTCACTCCGGCGAGCGATGTCAATGTAACTTGTGGTTCGGCCGCTTCGCCCACTA
>CAZCCN010000177.1:0-2969 GCA_964497085.1 uncultured Ferruginibacter sp. | reverse complement strand
TGCTGTATCTTGTTCCTACACCCATCGGCAATCTGTCCGACATTACCTTCAGGGCCGTTGAGGTCCTTCGGTCGGTTGATTTAATTGTTGCGGAAGATACACGCACATCGTCTGTATTGCTCAATCATTATAACATTCAAAAACCCATTTCCCCTTATCACCAGCACAATGAACATTTGGTCTCCAATCACTTGGCAGAACAAATGCTGGCGGGTAAAAATATTGCGTTGTTGACGGATGCTGGCACACCAGGCATCAGTGATCCGGCTCATTTTTTAATCAAGACCTGCATAGCGCATCAGATAGAGGTGCAATGTTTGCCCGGCGCCACCGCTTTTGTGCCAGCCTTGGTCAACAGCGGTCTGCCAACGGATCATTTTTGTTTTGAGGGATTCCTGCCCTTGAAAAAAGGCAGACAAACCTGTTTGAAAAAACTGTCCACTGAAACCCGTACGATGATATTTTATGAAAGCCCCATGCGCTTGGTAAAAACACTTGCTCATTTGATGGAATATTTTGGTTCGGACAGGCAATGCAGTGTCAGTCGGGAGCTGACAAAAAAATTTGAAGAGAACAAAAGAGGCACCCTGCAAGAAGTACACGATTATTTCAATGCCAAAACGGTCAAAGGTGAAATTGTCATTGTGGTAGCAGGGCTATCAGCAAATTGATGCAGCCGATGCTATTCTTCTTAATCATCAGAAATAACATACTATGAAATATTTTTTCTTATTTATCGTGGGTTTCAATAGCGTCATCGGTTTTGCGCAACCCGAAAGGTGGCAACAAGCCGTCAAATACAACATTGCTGTTGACCTGGATACGTTGACCAATCGTTTTTCGGGTACAGAGAAAATTGAATACACCAATCATTCCAATGATCGACTGGACAAGGTCTTTTGCCATTTGTATTGGAATGCATTCCAGCCCAACAGCAGCATGGACATACGCAGCAGGGAGTTGGGAAAGATTAACACCAATGGTCGTCCGGATTGGGATGGAAGGGTTAAGGACCGAATCCTGCATTTAAATGAACAGGAAATCGGCTACCAAAAAATCATTTCTTTCAAAATGAACGGGGTGCCGCAGGCATTTGTATACCACGAAACCATTTTAGAAGTGGTATTGACCAAGCCCATCTTGCCTCATTCCAAAGTGACATTTGATGTGGTTTTTGAAGCACAAGTGCCGTTGCAAGTCAGAAGAAGTGGAAGAGACAATCCTTTGACCGGGGTTCGATACAGCATGAGCCAATGGTATCCTAAAATGTGCGAATACGATTACGAAGGATGGCATCCCACGCCCTACATTGCCCGCGAATTTTATGGTGTATGGGGCGATTACGATGTAACCATTCAATTGCCTGCTTCCTATAAAGTGGGAGGAACGGGTGTGCTCATGAATGCCGAACAGATTGGTTGGGGTTATGACCGACCCGGTACGCCATTGCGTCCCACTAAATCAAGTAAAAGAACCTGGCGTTTTATAGGTAAAAACATCCACGACTTTGTTTGGGCTGCCGATCCCGATTATGAACATTTGGTTAGGAAAGTACCCAATGGCCCAACCCTGCATGTATTGTACAATTACAAAAAAGACAATCCATCCAACGATTCGGCCTGGAACAAAGTGGCAGATGCTGCCAAAAAAATGTTGCCTTTTATAGAGCAGCATTTCGGTAAATATCCCTACCCGCAATACTCCTTTATTCAGGGAGGCGATGGAGGCATGGAGTACCCGATGGCCACTTTGATCAGCGGCCCGTCCCTGGGAACGGTTTTTCATGAATGGATGCACAGCTGGTATCAAATGATGCTGGGGACCAATGAAAGTTTGTATGCCTGGATGGATGAAGGATTTACCAGTTTTGCGGAAGATTTGGTGTCGGCTCAGTATTATGGCCGATCCGGTATCGAAGAATATAAGGATGCGTTGAAAAAAAATCCGGACAATGAAAATTTGCAAAAACTCATTGCCAGCGTACCTGAAAATCATGCCGGCGCATATGCCAGTTATTTTGCGTTGGCGAAAAGTGGTTTGGAAGAGCCCATGACTACGCATGCAGACCATTACAACACCAATTTTGCCTACAGTACGGATGCGTATTCAAAGGGCGAGACATTTTTAGAACAGCTCGGATACATTGTAGGGGCTTCTGTTCGAGACCGCATACTATTGGAATATTATAACGTTTGGAAGTTCAAGCATCCCAATCCCAACGATTTTATTCGGATCGCTGAAAAGATAAGTGGCCAACAATTGGACTGGTATACAATGTATTGGGTCAACACCACTAAAACAATCGATTACGGCATTGATAGTTTATGGGAAGAAAATGGCGCCACCAAAATCAGGTTGAAAAGAATTGGCAAAATGCCCATGCCCATGGATGTTTCCATTCAAACAAAAGACGGTAGTATAGAACAGCACATCATTCCGCTCGACTTGCAATTTGGTGCCAAAAAACCCGAAGGTCCTGCCGTTAAAACATTCGTCGAAAAGGAATGGCAATGGGTGAATCCAACATACATTTTATCTGTTCAAACCAGGCTAACCGATATCACGCGGGTGGAAATCGATTCGAGCAAACGAATGGCAGATGTTGAGCGGAAAAACAACCTGCTACAATTAAATTGGTAAGCTTCTATGGTTGATGAATGGGCTGGTAGAGGAGGAATTTGTCCTTGAAATAAGCTTCTGGAAATATTTTGTCTACTTCCCACACAAAGGGTTTGCAGCCGCTTTCCTGAATTTCTTTGGAAAGATCTCCGCCTTTTAAACAAATGAGTCCGTTGGGCAACTCCTGATTTTTATTTCCTTTCTGGATCAATGGTTTGCTCCATTTCCAAAGCTCTTGCAACGGTGCCACTGCCCTCGAGATCACTACATCAAATTTTCTGTTCTTGATGTCCTCTACACGCGTATGCTGTACGGTAATATTCTGTAGGCCAATTGCTGTGGCTATTTCT
>CAZCCN010000176.1:0-2993 GCA_964497085.1 uncultured Ferruginibacter sp. | reverse complement strand
CGTGACTTAATCATAGCCAACATTTTCATGGCCACCCTGGATGAGGAAGGCAATGCCCATGTGCAACTGAATTACACAACCCCTCCGTACAGGGATTTTAAGATTGGCCAGTACATTTTTGAAAAGGAAAAGAAAATTCTTGTAAAAAAAGGGGTGAAAGCAGTTGTGTATGATAGCAAAACTTATTTGGGCCATATGGACTTTTTGAAAAGAATGGGCTTTAAAAAAGACAGTAAAAAAGATTGCTACCTAAAACACCTTTAACCAACCACACTTGCATATGAAAAAAAATATATTTTTTTTGATGCTGTCTTTGTTTGTTTTTCTTTCTGAGGCCTCGGCCCAACAAGGAGACAGCACCATTTCATTCAGGGTCCTGCTGAAATTTCAAAGTGAATGCTGTGGCGTACCCAGTGATCGTCCACTGATCAAAGCCATCAGCTCATTTAAAAAGAAATATCATATCAAAAGTATTCAAGCCTATCGCATCGGACCCATGGGCAGAGAAGGTGAATATTACCTGGGATTTTACCTGAAAGAGCTAAACAGACCCTTGCGCTCAAAGCTGATCAGCAAAATGAAAGCATCCGTGATTTTGATGTGCAAAGACAAAGGAAGTGTGGTGATGGAAGAAAACAGCGAAACCACCCTGCCCCCAATTTTTGAAATCAAGGCAGTCAGATTCTAACGATTAATGTACCGACATGATTAAAAATATTCTGGCAGACAAGCCAACCAAACTCTTTATTTTTATCGCCTCCTTTTTTGTAGCCAACGCCCTGATCGCTGAATGCATTGGTGGAAAGATCTTTTCCCTGGAAAGCGTGTTGGGTATTTCTCCGGCCAATTTTTCCTTGTTTGGTGAGGATAACCTATCCTTTTCCTTAACCTGCGGGGTATTGTTGTGGCCCATAGAATTTATCATGACCGATATTGTCAACGAATACTATGGCCCCCGGGCAGTCAAAAGAATTTCTTATACGGCTGTGGCGTTAATTTCCTATGCATTTGTCATGTTTTATTTAGCCATCAGCGTGACCCCGCCTGATTGGTGGATTCATTCCAACACCCAAAAGGGCATACCCAATATGCAGGATGCCTTTACAGGTGTATTTGGACAAGGCATGTGGATCATCGTTGGAAGCTTGATGGCATTCTTGGTAAGTCAAATCATTGATGTAACGGTGTTTCATCGAATCAAAAAAGCTACCGGAGAAAAATGGATTTGGCTGCGGGCCACCGGCTCTACCCTGGTTTCTCAACTGGTGGACAGTTTTATTGTCTTGTTCATTGCGTTCAAACTGGGTAACGACTGGAGCTGGCAAAAAGTATTGGCCATTTGCCTGATGAACTACTTATACAAGTTTACGATGGCCATCATCCTGACGCCTTTGATTTATTTCCTTGAAGCCAGGATAGAAAAATACGTAGGACACGAAACAGCTAAAAAAATGAAACATGCCGCCATGGGAAAAGAAGAACCCTTTATCAATATCCCTGCGGCCGGTTAATGACCAGATTAAGATAGAAAGAAATAATACAGTTGAAAGAGTGCAATAGTCAAGTTAAAAACCAACACCCAATTGGCAATTGAATGGTGTTTGCCTAGGAGCAATAAAACCAGGGCAATCAACAAAAACAGGGCGTTGAGAAAAACAGCCCCATACCCCAACACAATGATGGTGCTTTCCAATGGTTGATAGCCTAGAACCCCATTCGTATTTCCAGCAGCCGAATGGTATAAAGTGATGTACCGCAAGCCAACGGTAAGTAGAAAACATATATTGCAAATCACCACCAGCTTGCTAAAAAGGCGCATATTCTTTTTTATTTTCTGTTTTTTCCGACCAGCATTGGGACAAATGAAAAATCGTCAAAAGCTTCCTCATCCACACTGCCATCCTCATGTTTGGTCACCCTAAGCATCCGTTGCGTATCTCCTTGATCAAGGGGAATCACCATGCAACCGCCAGGCTTGAGTTGATTTAAAAGCTTGGGAGGTACTATGGGCGCCCCGCAGGTAATGATGATTTTATCATAAGGGGCAAAAGCAGGTTCTCCTTCAAATCCGTCACCAAAAAAGAACTTCAATTTAGAAGGCGGATATTTCTTTTTGAAAACGAAGTCTTTTGTTTTTTGAAACAACAAGTGTTGTCTTTCAATCGAAAACACCTGGGCGCCCATTTCAGCCAACACGGTGGACTGATACATACTGCCGGTACCAATTTCCAGTACCTTGTCTAACGGCTTTACTTGAAGCAATTGAGTTTGATACGCCACGGTATATGGCTGGGATATCGTCTGGTCGCTGTCGATGGGGAAAGCCCTGTCTTCGTAGGCAAAATGATCCAAAGCGGTATCCAGAAAAAAATGCCTGGGGATGGCATTCATCGCATCCAGCACGCGCTCATCTGTAATGCCCTTTTCCCTGAGGCTATCCATCAGTTTTTTCCTCAATCCTTTGTGCCTGTATGTGTCTTCGAATGTTCTCATGATTGCTTTCGCTCCTATTGTAATCCCATTTCTTGAATAATGCGAGCGATTCTATCATCGAGCATTTTTTCCGTATCATCAAATGCCTGGGCGTTTTCCAACGCCGTGTTTACACTGAAATAAAATTTGATTTTGGGCTCCGTACCGCTGGGACGGGCTGAAATTTTTGCGCCGTCTTCCAACACAAACTGCAATACATTGCTTTTGGGCAAATCGATTTTCCAGGTACTGCCATCTGCCAGATGGGTGCCCAACTGCTTCTCATAATCAAGCAGTGATTTGACCGCAACTCCATCAATGGTTTTGGGCGGATTGTTCCGATAGGCCTCCATCATGGCTGCAATTTCAGCAGCACCATTCATCCCCTTTTTGGTAATGCTCACCAGGCTCTCTTTATACAATCCATATTGTACATATAAATCCACCAACTTATCAAACAGACCACGCCCCTTGTTTTTTTCATAGGCAGCCATTTCACACAACATGGTAACCGCACTCAC
>CAZCCN010000175.1:401-3037 GCA_964497085.1 uncultured Ferruginibacter sp. | reverse complement strand
ACCAGGTCTTTCAATTGCATCTGAATGGTCCGATTCGTTTGGAGGAGACCACATACCCAATTGTCTTAGTGCATCATACAATTGATCCATCTGCGAGGGTTTGCAAATTGCTTTCAATTGTTTAAAGCTATTGAATACGTGCACATCAATGGCTTGCTCAATGGCAGCGGATTGTGCTGCCTGGGATTCTATTTTTTCGGCGCTAACGGTATCCGCTTGCAGTAAGCCGAAAAATGCCGACTTAGATGCCTTCAATGCCTCATTCAAGCTATCCAATGTAGCAAAGTGAGCCGGGGCCAGTGCTTTAAATTGAACTTGTTGCGAACTGTCCAGTGAGAGATGGTCAATCAAAAACTGACCCCTGAATTGCTTTTCCCTTTCGGCTGGCTGCGGGGGCCTTCTGTGGTGATTCATTCTCATCCACATAATGGCAGTAAAGGCAGTGTTTGCAATAAGCAGGATAATAACCAATCCTGTTATCCATTTGTTTTTATTGTTGGACATCATAAAGATTGTTTGTATGATTGTTTAAATGATATTCTTTCGAAAATTGGGTTAGGTTGGCAGCTTCGTTGCTGGCGGTTGAATCAGTGGTTGGCTTCATTGCACTCCATAGCATGACTGTATTCATCAAAATCAGCAAAGCAACAGCTGCCATCAGCAATATGGGCTTCCATAATAGTACTGGCTCGTTGCGTTCCAATTTTGCTATGGAGTTCAATACTTTTACCTTGAAGTGAGGCGAAGGATAAGCAGGCTGCATCTGATCAATGCTTTGCATTACTTGGTCCATTCTGGAATTAACGGGCGCTTTCATAGTGTTGATTTATGACAGATAATGTTTTTTTAACGTTTGCTGCAAATTTTCTTTGGCACGCTGAATCAAACCCTCCATACTTTTAACACTTTTGCCCATAATCAAACCGGCTTCCTGATAACTCAATCCTTCCGCTTTAATCAAAACAAAAGCGATTCGTTGGTTGTCTGGCAAAGATTGCATGGCTTTGAACAGCATGGAAGCATTTTCTTTATGGGCCAATGCTACCCCGGGATGATGGAACTCAGCCAATTGGTCTGCCTCATGCTCAAGCCCAACCAAATTTTTAAAATACCCAATTGCCTTTTTTGTTTTTTTTCTTCGCTCCCACTCCAACGACTTGGTGACAGCAATTCGGTAAATCCAAGTAGAGAGTTTTGAGTCTCCCCTGAAACCAGACACACTTCGGTACACCTGTACAAACACTTCCTGAGCCAAATCCTCTGCATCCTGGGCATGCTGGATGATGCTAACAATCGTATTGAATACAGGTTGCTGATAACGATCCACCAACTGCGCAAATGCTTGCTGGTCGCCTTTTTTAAGCAATTCAACAAATGAGGGTTGGTCTAACAAAAAAACCGGGTTTACTGATTAGATGTTTTTTCAGCCTTTTTCCTTTGCAGGCGGCAAGTAAATTTAACCGGTTTTTAAATTGGCAGCATATTGGGGATGAAAAATAAGGCTGGCTTCATTTTTGGTAATCAGGATATGCCCATTGGGTGTCACCAGTTCCCTGACGGCTCCTTTACTTAGCAACTCTGATAAGATCAGGTCCGCTTCAGCATCGTTGGTATTGGTCAGGAATTTGAACTCTTTTTTGGTCAGACTAGGATACTTATTGAACACCTCTATAGCAGTAAGTCGCAAATCCTTTTTTACAATCATTGGATTCAGGCCGAGAATCACCTTCTCAAATGATTCGTAGGTTTGAGCGCCCACTAGGTATTCTTTGATTTCATTGTTTACTTTGAAAATAAAAGTGGGCAACAGGTTAATACCCATTTCGGTGGTTAGGCGAAGGTCTTCTTGAAACATCATGACCGCATTTTTATTGAAATCCCTCATCAGCCTGGCTGCATCCAGTCCTACATCGTAAGCCGCTCTTTTGATCACTTCTGCTTTGGTGATGTTATCACTTTCCATAAAGATCAGCTCATTGAGTCTCCTGAGCATCAGTATCGCCTTGTCTATGTCCTGCAGTTGCGCGGCTTTGAACGCAATAGATGGAGAATAAGAAGACTCAAGAGGATCCTTGATCCAGATGGTAGGGTCAATGGGCATACCGGATTTATCAGCTTCATCATTCCAGTGATGATAGACATCCGAAGGGGAAGTGATGCCCCAGCGGTTGAAATTCTTCCAGGATGGAAGCAAACCGGCCATGACGTATCGGAAATCAATGCTGCTTCCGTAAGTAGCCCTGAGTTTTCTGAGCTGTGGCTGTATCGTCCAGCAGGTGGAGCAGATGGGATCGGTAAAGTACACAATTTGAATATCCTTTCGCTCAACAGAAGGCTTGGGCAGCAATGATTTTTTAATCAGGGGTAATTCAATGTGATCATCGTCAATTTGCTGTGGATGCAAGAAATCAGATTTTAATTTTCTTCCCAACTGAAGATGATCCGACACGTCAGTAATTCTCTTTTGATAAAATCTTTCAAACGCTTTGTTCATGTTGTCGGGAAATTCTTCCATGGCCAAGGCCAGCTGGTCGGCATCAAACAGTGCATTGGTCACCCCTGCACTGGTAAAGGGTACGGCCAGGTGTGCCGCATCTCCCATCAACACCACATTGTTGACATGAAAACTAGGCAAA
>CAZCCN010000175.1:0-391 GCA_964497085.1 uncultured Ferruginibacter sp. | reverse complement strand
AGGATCGAAATCTCGGGTATTCCAAAGATATGTAGGGGAAAAATCGGTTGCCTGCAGCACTTCACTGATGACAGGCGGAAAGTCTTTCAGCACCTTTTGCGTGAATGAAGCAAGATCATCAGAATGGTCAAGTGCCTGATCTGCCAGTCTCGTGTCAAACTGATTGAACCAGATGATTTCTGTATCAGAAAAAGGCATGTAACCGATGGACAAACCTTTGTCCGCACTTTGATATTTAGTGAAAATGCCTTTGTATGCTTTGCACAAAGCGGGATGATGGGCGATGCCTAATATTTCCTGCACCTCTACTTGGGTAAAAAGGGTTTTTCCGAATAATTGCTCCCTTACCCTGGAATTGGAACCGTCCGATCCAATGAAAATATCTCCATAT
>CAZCCN010000174.1:1975-3059 GCA_964497085.1 uncultured Ferruginibacter sp. | reverse complement strand
ACCTGCCTCACGGAATCCTTGCTTAGCACACAATTCGAAAGACATTGCATCAGAATCCACATCATGGTAGCTACCATCGAATACTCTTACTTTCATGTCAACTATTGGATAACCTGCCAATACACCTGTTGTCATACTAGCAGTGAAACCTTTGATGATTGGCGGAATGAATTCTTTTGGAATACTTCCTCCGAAAATCTCGTTAACAAACTGCATTCCACCCAATGGATTTTCTTTCAACCACTCTTCATCAGCCGGCCCGATCTCGAATGCGATATCACCGAACTTACCTCTACCACCCGTTTGTTTCTTATAGGTTTCTCTGTGCTCAACAGAAACACGGAAAGCTTCTTTGTAAGCCACCATCGGAGCACCTTGGTTGATTTCCACTTTAAACTCACGCTTCATCCTGTCCACAATGATTTCCAAGTGCAACTCTCCCATTCCACTCAAAATGGTTTGTCCGGTTTCTTCATCTGTACGCACGCGCAAGGTTGGATCCTCTTCCACCAACTTAGCAATGGCCATTCCCATTTTATCAACGTCCGCCTGCGTTTTGGGTTCCACCGCAATCGAGATTACGGGCTCAGGGAAAGTCATGGCTTCCAATACAATTGGATGGCTTTCGTCGCAAAGCGTATCTCCGGTTTTGATATCCTTGAATCCAACACCGGCACCGATATCACCTGCTTCGATAAAATCAATGGGGTTTTGCTTATTTGCATGCATCTGCATGATACGGCTGATCCGTTCTTTTTTGCCGGTTCTGGTATTCAATACATAAGATCCAGCATCCAAGTGTCCGCTGTATGCCCTGAAGAAGGCCAGACGTCCCACAAAAGGATCGGTCATGATTTTAAATGCCAATGCAGCAAATGGTTCTTTTGCATCTGCTTTGCGCTCCAATTCTTCTCCGTTGTCAGGATTGGTTCCTTTCACGGCTTCAATGTCCAAAGGACCAGGAAGGTAGCGACAGATGGCGTCCAAAGCTGTTTGTACACCTTTGTTTTTGAAAGAAGAACCACACATCATTGGAATGATAGAGATATCAATCACCGCCTTGCGGATGGCTTCGTGCATTTCA
>CAZCCN010000174.1:1666-1965 GCA_964497085.1 uncultured Ferruginibacter sp. | reverse complement strand
TGTTGGGATCTTCAAAGAATTTTTCCAATAGTTTATCATCGTATTCAGCCACAGCTTCTACCAAGTGCTGTCTCCACTCGTTCACCTCGTCTACCATGTCAGCTGGAATAGGCACTTCCTGATAAGTCATTCCCTGTGTTGAGTCATCCCAGATAATTCCTTTCATGGTAATCAAGTCCACCACGCCTTTAAAATTATCTTCGGCACCAATGGGCAACTGCAATGGAACCGCTTTGGCACCCAGCATTTCTTTTACTTGCTTAACTACATTCAAGAAATCAGCACCACTACGGTCCATT
>CAZCCN010000174.1:0-1656 GCA_964497085.1 uncultured Ferruginibacter sp. | reverse complement strand
CGAGGTACCTTATAGCGATTCGCTTGACGCCAAACTGTTTCAGACTGAGGCTCTACGCCTGATACCGCACAGAACAAAGCCAATAAACCATCCAATACACGGAGTGAACGTTCCACTTCCACAGTAAAATCCACGTGACCGGGCGTATCAATGATGTTGAATTTATATTGCTTGGTGTCTGCATTTTTTTGTCCCTGAATGGTAGGAAAATTCCAGAAGCAAGTGGTTGCAGCTGAAGTAATGGTAATACCTCTTTCCTGCTCCTGCGCCATCCAGTCCATCGTAGCGGCCCCTTCGTGCACCTCTCCGATTTTGTGGTTCACCCCTGTATAATACAATATACGTTCGGTGGTGGTGGTTTTACCGGCATCAATGTGAGCGGCAATACCGAAGTTTCGTTGATAACGTAAATCTGCCATCTTTTTTTATTTTATTTTTTAATTGTTATGATTGATTGAATAATGTATTGAATGTTTGAAAGCATGATGAACCCGAGGATACACTGGACAAACAGACCAGTGTGGGGTTCGATATGTAAGATTATGCTCTCATTTGACGCTAAATAGTGCAGCCAAGTCCATCCGATGCTGAATCTTTTAGCGCCGCAAAGGTAGCAATTTTTATACATCCTGCAAAAGGCTCGACAAATTTTGTCAGTGCCTGTTTTTGCCTATCTTCAAGGGAAAAATCCTTCAAAATGGTCAAATTGCGATGGCTATGCCTCTGCTGGACAATAATCCCCTTGTCTGGCTGGAGTCAAACAGCCAACAAAACAGCGTCCCCAGCCTTTGATTACCACCGAGATTTTAAAGCCATTTTGGAACAAACCCAATCCGATACCAGTAAACTTTTCTATGACAGCTTATTGGTCAGATTTATCCAAAATGACACCAGCTTAACCAAAGCCGAAACCTTGGCCTTAATGATTGGATTCACCGAAAACCAGCATTATCAACCCCTTGAAAACATGGAAATCGAAGAGGAAATCTTCGACCACAACAAATCTTCCGAATTTCATGAAGCTGTTGAAAAAGGAAGACCCTACCTCGATACCCACCCGCTGAGCTTATTGGTGTTAAGAGAAGTTTCTTTTGCCTACACCCGACTGGGTTTGTATTACGGTAAGAATGGACAGTTTGATAGCGCCGTTATTTGTCAGGACAGCGCCAAATACTTCATGGACTTAAATGACAAAATCATGGAGGCCATGATCTACAGCGGAAAAGGCAGAAGCCCCGAAACAGCCATCTTTTCATTGGGATTGGCAGACGGCGAATATTTTATTCCCAACATCGGGTATACCCTCGAGAAAAAAACAGCCGACTGGATTCAAAAAAAGGATTTCATGGAAATCATCCAGGCAGCCGACGAAAGTGGAGAATCAAAAATATTCTTTTTTGCCATTCAGCATGCCAAAGCCAAAATCGATGACGACAAGGCAGATGCGATGGCCAATAAGAAAAAGAAAAAACCGGTAAAGAAAAAAAGCAAAGAAAAAGCAACTTCAAAAACCAAGATAACTAAGACTCCGCCCCTCTCAGAACCGACGCCCCCCGTGGTTTCAGATTCCATCCAGACTGTTCAGCCATAAAAAAAGCCGATCCCATGGGAACGGCTTCTGAATACGTGCGTTTGTAAATCGTTATACTCTAAAGT
>CAZCCN010000173.1:0-3234 GCA_964497085.1 uncultured Ferruginibacter sp. | reverse complement strand
GTGACGGTATTGCATCATGAGTATAAACATTTAACCGACGAATATTTCGCTTCCATCACCAAGCCCCATGCATTGATTGCGGACATCAAGGGTGCGTACAGAGGTCAGATAAAATCGAGGGGGTACTGGAGCTTGTAATCAATTCATGTAACTGATGCCGTTTACCAACTTTCATACAAAAGATTTACGCAACGATACATTCCTGGTTACGGGTGGTGCAGGATTTATAGGAAGCCATGTGGCTGAATATTTATTGCAGGCAGGCGCTAAAAAAGTGAAAGTGCTGGACAATATGAGTAATGGGTTTGCCGCCAATCTTTCAATATTGCAACAATACAGTGGATTTGAATTCATAGAAGGAGACATACGAAATCTTCAAACCTGCATCCATGCCGCTGAAGGAGTGGATTATATCAGCCACCAGGCTGCTGTGGGCTCTGTTCCCCGTTCCATTCAAGAGCCCGTATATTTCAACGAGGTCAATGTGAGTGGCTTTGTCAATATGCTGCAGGCTGCAGTTCAACAAAAGGTAAAAACTTTTGTATATGCTTCTTCTTCATCTGTGTATGGAGATGACCCTGGAATGCCCAAAACAGAGGCCAGAACAGGAAATTGTCTCTCGCCCTATGCGGTAACCAAAAAAACCAATGAGTGGTATGCGCAAGTGTTTGCGCATGCATATGGTCTGCATGTGATCGGGTTCCGATATTTCAATGTTTTTGGTCCGAGACAAGATCCGGATGGGCCGTATGCCGCTGTGATTCCATTGTTTGTAAAGGGTATCCTGCAATCATCTCCCGTATATATCAATGGGGATGGTGAACAGACAAGGGATTTTACTTTTGTGGAAAATGCTGTTCAGGCAAACATATTGGGTATGTTGAATGAAAACAATGCAGCATTCAACCAGGTGTACAATGTGGCAGCGGGTACTTCTTTTTCTGTAAACCAATTGTACCAGCACTGTCTGCAATATTTGCAAAGAGATGGGAAGCCTATTTATCGAGCGCCCAGAGCAGGTGACATCCGACATTCCCTTGCAGACATATCTTTGGCCCAAAGATTGTTGCAATATGCGCCCACTGTTGGATTTGAATCCGGTTTGCATCAAACGATTGATTTTTTTAAACAACTATACACTTTATAACCTTATCCAATCACCACCACCCATCTATATGCCATTTATTGAAACCAACTTTCCGGGTCTGCTCATTTTTGAACCAACTGTGTTTGAAGACAGCAGGGGTTATTTTTTTGAAAGTTACAATCAACAAACCTGTGCAAAGGAAGCGGTCAACACGGTATTTCTACAAGACAACCAAGCAAAATCTGTCTATGGCGTCATCAGGGGATTGCATTATCAACTCAATCCTTCTGCACAAACTAAATTTATCCGGACGCTTACCGGCAGTATTTTAGATGTGGTGGTCGATTTACGAGTGGGGTCTCCTACTTATGGCCAGCATTTCAGCATCGAGCTTACCGAAGCTAACAAAAAGCAATTGTATATACCCCATGGTTTTGCCCATGGCTACGCCGTGTTGAGTGAAACGGCTGAAGTGTTTTACAAATGCGATTCATTCTACAACCAGTCGCTGGAAGCAGGCATTCAATACAATGACCCAGCTTTACAGATAGACTGGAAAATACCTGCTGACAAACAAATTATTTCAGAAAAAGACACCCGTCATCCTTCTTTTGCGGCTTGTCAAAACAATTTCACCTTTTAAACAATCCATTGTCACAACCACTCCATATATTGATTACGGGCGCCAATGGTCAATTGGGCAGCGAATGCAGGGAGCTGAGCAGACAATACCCTCAACACAATTTTTCATTTGTTACCAAGGATCAATTGCCTATTACCGACAAAGCGTCCATTGAGAAATTTTTTGCTGAAAACAGGGTAGATATTTGTATCAACTGCGCGGCCTACACAGCTGTTGACAGAGCTGAAACAGATGAAGCGAATGCATATGCCATCAATGCGGATGCAGCAGCCAGTTTAGCTGGTATTTGTAAGCAATATTCCAGTTCTTTTGTTCATATATCCACCGATTATGTATTCGACGGAACCAACAGGGAAGGATATAAAGAGTCCGATGCAACCCATCCGCTGAATGTGTATGGCGCTTCTAAGTTGGCCGGTGAAAGAGCTGTCCTGGCCATCCATTCAGAGGCAATCATTCTGCGCACTTCCTGGGTATACAGTTCTTTCGGAAACAATTTTGTAAAAACCATGATGCGGTTGATGCAGGAAAAGCCTCAAATCCGCGTGGTAGCCGATCAGATCGGAAAACCTACCTATGCGGCAGATTTGGCTGCTGCTATCTTCGATATGGTCTTGCGTGAGCAAAAAGTATCGCCTGGTATTTATCATTTTGCAAACGAAGGCGTCATTTCTTGGTATGATTTTGCAATAGAAATAAAAAAAATAGGCGGATATTCTTGTGAAATCATCCCGATATCATCTGCTGAATATCCTGTTCCTGCACAGCGACCTCATTTTTCCATCTTGTCAACAGAAAAAATTGAAAGCATTGGCATTGCCATGGCTCCTTGGAAAGATAGTTTGCAAAAATGCATGCGATTGCTGCAATAGTCTTTTCTTTGCATCCATTATCACCAGATGAATGTATTCAACCATACCAGTCGGATCATTGTTACCTGCAGCAATCGACTGTCTCCTTATCTGCAACAAGAGATTACCGAATTGGGCTTCACGCCAGTGAGGGTATTCAAAACAGGAGTGGAATTGATGGGCAATCTGAAGGATTGTATTGAATTGAATCTTCACCTGCGTTGCGCCAGCCAGGTATTGTTTTCGATCAAAGAATGCAAGGCTCATGATGCTGGCGCACTGTATCAGCAATTGTTGCAAATTTCATGGGAGAACATTATACCTGCAGATGGCTATTTTTCCATTACCAGCAATGTGAGCAATGAAACCATTACCAATAATTTGTTTGCCAATGTAAAAGTGAAAGACGCCATTGCAGACAGATTTAGGGAAAAAACCGGCGCCCGGCCCGATTCGGGTCCAGGCCTGCATGCGGCGGTGGTGCATTTGTATTGGAAAGATGACATCGCAGAGATTTTTATTGATACCAGTGGGGAAACCTTGTCTAAGCATGGGTATAGAAAAATACCTGGTAAGGCCCCGATGTTGGAATCGCTTGCTGCTGCAACATTATTGGCTACCCGTTGGGATCGACAAGCTCCTTTTGTCAATCC
>CAZCCN010000172.1:0-3253 GCA_964497085.1 uncultured Ferruginibacter sp. | reverse complement strand
GCCAAATCAATGGCAGAAGCGTTGGGGGGCAGGTTGGCCGTGATGTGGTTGATGACATAGATGTTTTGGTCTTTTAATCGAGTAACGGCATTCCACACTTCCGGATTGACATAGATCTGCTGGCTTTGGTTGTATTCGTATTCCGTCTTTAACGTCTGTGTGAGTACCTGGTGCAAATCAGCGGCAGACATTCCTTGCGTACCGATGCGTTCTACCAGGTTTTTGAGTCCGGATCGTTCAGCATACAAAGTGAGGCGCTCCAGTGCTTGCAATTTCAACTGGTTGCCTTCCACGTTGATTTGCTTTTTCTTTGCGATCTCGGCCCTGAGTTTCATCAGGCTTGAGAGGAGGATGCCCATCAGAACAAGGCAGATCAGCATCATTCCGATTTGGATGTAATCCAGGTTGATTTCGGCTAAGATCATGGGCTTTTTTAGGTACAAATGTAAATAAGAAGCACCAACAAATTCCTGCTTTCGAAAATTGTTACCAGAAGGGGGTTGTCAATAAAGCAGTAAATTTGCAGAAAGCTCGTTATTATGGAAACAACCCTTGCCGTTCCAGTACAATTCACACCTTCGGCGCAGGCTGAAATCAAGCGATTGATGTCTGCACCCGATTTTGTACAAGGTTCTTTTCTTCGTGTAGGTGTAAAGGGAGGTGGCTGCAGTGGCATGACCTATGTATTGGAATTTGATCAGTTGAAACCCAATGATCAAGTGTTTGAAACCACCGAATGTACTTTTATCATGGACAAGGCCCATGGTATTTATTTGCAGGGCATGGAAATTCACTGGGAAGGTGGGCTCAATGCACGCGGATTTACATTTAAGAATCCCAATGCCAGTAGTACTTGTGGCTGTGGCACCAGCTTTGCTGTATAAACATCTTATCTGCCCACATGTCATCATAATAAAAGTCCCGCATTTGCGGGACTTTTATATTGTTACATAAAGATTACAACTCGGGTCTTTTCACTTTTTTCTTCTCTTCTGCCGCCGCACCCAAGGGTTTGTCTTTTGCAAAGTCAATTAAGATAGGTGCGCCTACAAAAATAGAGGAGTAGGTACCGGTAATCACCCCAATCAACATCGCAAAGGCAAAACCTCTGGTTACTTCTCCGCCAAAAATAAACAAGATCAAAATGGTCAGGAATACCGTCAAAGATGTCATGATGGTTCTGCTCAAGGTGTCGTTGATGGCTTTGTTGATGATGGTGGTTTTGGTAGCGCCTTTCATGTCTCGGCTGTATTCACGAATCCTGTCAAATACAATTACGGTGTCGTTCATGGAGAAACCAATCACCGTAAGGATGGCGGCAATAAAATGCTGATCAATTTCCAATGGGAAGGGCACGATGTCTTTAAAGAAAGAGAATACGGCCAGTGTCACCAATACGTCATGCAACAAGGTGAGGATGGTTCCAAGTGAATACCTCCAGTCGTTGAAACGATACCTGATGTATAGGAAAATGAAGAACATTGCAAAAATGGTCGCTTTGACAGCACCTCTTTTCAAATCGTCTGAAATACTGGGCTGAACAGTTGTAGAACTCTGTATATTGTTTTTTACGAAAGTCTCGTAGGTTGTATTGGCAGGCAATGCATTTTTCAATCCGGCAAACAGCCTGGATTGTACAGCACTGTCTGCGTTGTCTACCCCTTTCAAGTAGGCCGTGGTAATGTTCAGGTGACGACCGTCTTCACCCACTGTTTTCAGGGTGATGTTGTCACCTTCCAATGCTGTTTTCAAGTTGTCACGCAATGCGTTGTCTGCATCAATGCGCTTGTCGAATCCGATGGTATAGCTGCGACCACCCTTGAATTCAACGCCCTCGTGGAATCCATTGAAGAAAGCGGCTACGCCGGCCAGCAATACGATGGCTGAAATCACGTAGGCTACTTTTCTGTACTCAATGAATTTATAGCTGGCGTGTTTGAATATTCTTTTAGAGATGCCGGTAAAATAATTGAAATGGCGATTCTTGTTCGTCCAGAATTCGGTGATCAATCTCGACACCAAAATTCCACAGAACAAGGACAACAGGATACCGATGATTTGGGTAGTCGCAAAGCCCAATACAGGACCCAATCCAAAGTAAGCCAAAATCACGGCGGTCAATAAAGAAGTAACGTGGGCATCAATAACAGGTGCCAACGAACGCTGGTATCCATCGTTTACGGCAGACTGGTAGGATTTTCCTTTCGTCAATTCTTCTTTGATTCTTTCAAAAATGATTACGTTGGTATCCACTGCCATACCGATGGTGAGCACCAAGCCGGCAATACCTGCAGCCGTCAAGGTAAAGCCCATAGCCGTCAAAACGCCAATGGTAAAGAGCAAGTTTAAAATCAAGGCAATATTGGCCACCCATCCGCCGGTGTTGTAATACACCAGCATCAACAAGAAGATTACTGCAAACGAAATGATGAAAGCCATCATGCCGCCATGCACGGCTTCTTTTCCGAGGGTAGGGCCGACTACTTGCTCTGCCACAATTTTGGCAGGAGCGTCTAATTTTCCTGATTTCAAAATATTAGCTAGATCCTGTGCTTCTTCAACAGTGAATTTGCCGGAGATTTCAGAGTTGCCTCCTTCGATAACGCCATTTACCCTTGGAGCGCTGTACACCACATTGTCCAAAGCGATGGCAATGGGTCTGCCTACATTCTTCCCAGTCAATCTCGCCCAAGTTTTACTTCCCGTACTGGTCATGGTCATCTTAATGGCCGGTTTGCCATACTCATCATAATCTTGCTTGGCTTCTTCTACACCATCGCCCTCCAAAGGTGCTTTTTCAGAGCCAGGGATGGTTTTGATGGCATATAGGGGAAAGTAACGAATCGTTCCTTTGTCATTTTTTTCTTCCATGCCAAACAGAAAACGCACATTGCCAGGCAATGCGTTTTTCACTACGTCGTTGTTGATGTAACTAAAGAAAAGCGCCGTGTCCTGTAATGCCACATTGCCAATGGCAGGTGCGAAATAACGCTTGCCTGTATTGTCTGTTTGTGCATCTATCGGATTCATCACCCTGAAAAATGGATTTTGATTCTTTTTAGCAAGTGTAGTGTCCGCTAATTTGGCGGTATCGGTGGCACTGATGCCGTTTAAGTAATTTTTAAGATTTTCATCGGCAATTTTAAGTGAATTGGCCAGTTCGTCAATTTGATATACTTCCCAGAATTGCAAGTTGGCAGAAGATTGCAAAAACTTACGAACCCTCTCAGGGTCCTTGATGCCGGCAAGTTCT
>CAZCCN010000171.1:0-3284 GCA_964497085.1 uncultured Ferruginibacter sp. | reverse complement strand
CGGTGGTTGCCGTCAGATATAAATTTACAGTAACGGATGCCAATGGAACATCCCAATCCATCGTTGCCCAAGTGACGCAGCCAGCCATCATACAGGTAATTGTTTCCGCGGGGGTAATTCAACAAAATGGCGGTACCGCTAGTATTACCGTGACTGCATTAGGTGGAAATGGGGGATTTTCTTATCGATTAGACAATGGATCATACCAGAGCAGCAATGTGTTTAACGGTGTGACGGCAGGAGGTCATACCATTCAGGTGAAGGATGTCAATGGTTGCATCCAATCCCGTACCATTGAACTGACACAGCCTACCATCATTCAACAACCATTGGTCATTCATACAAATTCAGGAACCATTCATTGTTTTGGAGATTCTACCACCATAAGCATTGATGCGACGGGTGGGACCAAACCTTATACAGGTACGGGTGTTTTTGCCGTGGCAGCAGGCATTCATTCTTTTACTGTGAGTGATGCTACAGGTCTTTCCCAATCTGTCAGCATTACCATCAACCAACCGGCAGCCCTTCAAGCAGACATTGTTCAATCCAATCCCGGCGGGTCGCAGGGTGGAGGAGCGGTGGTTACGGTCATGGCGTCGGGTGGCACAAGTCCCTATTCATATCAGCTTGATCAAGGAACAGCTCAAGCCGGAGCTTATTTCAGCAACGTTCAGCCAGGAAATCATATCATATTGGTAACAGATGCCGCTGGTTGCAATCAAAAGATTTCCTTTACAGTCAAGAAAAAGAAACGACATTTTTCGATTGCCCTGCAAGCTAAACAAAATGTCAGTTGTATAGGCGCTGCAGATGGTAAGATTGTTTTATCGGCTTCGGATGAAGTGGCGCCTGTTGTGTATCGAATATTGAATAAGGATAAGCGTTACGAAAACATTCTTTCCAATCTTTCAGCAGGTACTTATACCATTGTAGGGACAGATGCGACGCAAGCATCTGATACAATTCAGGTGGTGATTGAGAATGCTTCTGTTGCCTGTCAAGGACTGGTGGCATCCAATACCCTCAACATTCGGATTTACCCAAATCCCAGCACAAGTAGTTTTCAGGTGGAAGCCAATACGCCATTAAAAGAAAATATTTCGATACAGGTCATTGATGTGAATGGTAATCGCATTGCTCAGTATCAAATGAAACCGGGCCAAACCATACAAGTTGGATCCACTTGGAGGCCGGGTTCCTATTTTTTGAAAGCCAACCAAGAAGGCCATTCGATTTCGCAGCAAATGATTAAATTATAAATGGTACTTAAAATGCGTGTTCATCGCCTTTTAGAACATTGTACATGGTGAGAAACACAATTTTGATATCCAACCATACATTCCAATTTTCCAGGTACCATAAGTCATTGGCGACCCGCATCTTGATTTGAATAGGATCGGTGATTTCGCCCCTGTATCCTTTTATCTGGGCCCACCCCGTAATCCCGGGTTTGAGAAAGTGCCTGATCATATAGGCATCCACCAATTTTGAATAATCTTCCGTGTGTTTCAGCATGTGGGGCCTTGGCCCCACAATGCTCATGTCACCCCTGAAGACATTGATAAACTGAGGAAATTCGTCTAAGCTTGTTTTTCGTAAAAATTTTCCCATTCTGGTAATCCGTAGGTCTGATCTCGAAGCTTGAACCTGATCTGCCTCATGGTTTAGGCGCATGCTTCTAAATTTAAGGCAGTTGAAAGACCGATTTCTTCTACCCGTTCTTTTTTGCAAAAAAAATATGGGCCCCTTTGATTCTGAAAGAATCAAAAGACCCACCAATGGGATCAGCCAAGAAAGTATGCATACCAGCACCAAGCTGCTAATCGTCAAATCGAATATTCTTTTATACATTCTGTTGGCGAGGTCTTCCAAGGGTTCATTTCTGATGGTCAAAACGGGCAGGTCTCTGATGTGATGCACCACAACGGGCTTGTTGATGAAGGCAGACAAATTTGGTACTATTTTAAAATGAATACATCTTTTTTCGGCTTCTTTCATCACTTGATAAATGAATGTATTTTCTTCAGGAACAATCGTGGAGTATATTTCTTGAACTTGAAAGGCCGAAGCCAATTCAATGCTGTCTTTTATTTCGCCCAATATGGGGTAGGGAGTCAATTCTTGAATGTTTGCTGTGTCCTCCACGAACCCTATCAAGTGGGTGTTGATGGCATCTTCCTCAAAATACGCTGCAAGTTTAAGGGCTGTTTCATTGTAACCCAGGATGATTGACTTATTCAGTAAGAAAAACTTCCTTTTTAAGTACCGCTTCATTCCGATATATAAGAAACGGTTGAAAAACACTCCTGCTCCAAACAAGAAGATAAAGGACGCAACAAAAATCCTTGAAATAGATCCGATTTGAATAAAAAATGCGTACGAAATAATCGCAATTGTCCACCAGACAAAGGTTCGCAGGGTGTTTCTGATAAATGGTTCAAAGTGGCTGATTGTATTTCCTCTGTACAATCCGCTTAGAAATGCCATCATTAGCCAAGCTGTGTTGGACAACAGGCCTAGCTGAATAAAATCATTGATGTATAATTGATTTATTTGGTTTTGCAATAACAGGCAATTGGCAATGAATGAAAGGTTCACCGCTGCAACATCCATGAGGGTTAAATAAACTTGAAGGGTTCGTTTAAGCTGGCTGTTCATATGAAACAGGTTCGTTTTTTCGATTCGCTGACTGCTTATGGTAATGCTTGTACAATGTTTCTACAATTCTTTTGGAAGTCTTTCCATCCCATAGCAATGGAACCATTCCTTTTTTCCATTTGTTTTTTAATATTGTACCGATGTGAACCGATAGGGCATGCAAGTTGTCTCCAATCAGCTCATTGGTGCCTATGGTAACCGTTTCAGGTCTTTCTGTGGTGTTTCTCATGGTCAGACAAGGCTTATGCAACACAGTGGCCTCCTCTGTGATGCCGCCTGAATCGGTAATCACCGCTAAACTGTGCTGTAGCAAATAAATGAACTCCAGGTAACCTTGCGGAGGGATGAGCTCAATATTGTCAAATGATAGGCCTGAGGATTCAATGATCTGTTGGGTTCTTGGATGAACGGGGAAAATCACTTTGTATTTTTGGGTGGCCAGACTGATGGCAGAAAGTATTTCCTTCAGTTTGGCAGATTGGTCGACATTAGCTGGCCTGTGGAGCGTGAGTAGGAAGTAGGGCATCTCATCTTTGATACAATGGGGTTTTTGAGCATCACCCAAATGATAATAAAGCGTATCAATCATGGTATTGCCTACAAAATGAATTTTTTCGATGGCT
>CAZCCN010000170.1:0-3360 GCA_964497085.1 uncultured Ferruginibacter sp. | reverse complement strand
ATGTTGATAACCTGTTTCATATATTTTTAGATGTGGGTGGTTTAAGAAGTTTGTTTGGTGACAGATTGTACAGCGGCAGACAATTGTTCCCAAGTCGTGGCGAGTTCCTGGTAGAATGCTGCGCCCTTTTCGGTTAAACTAAAATATTTTCTGGGGGGGCCGCTGTTGCTTTCCACCCATCTATAGGTAAGCATCTCTGCATTTTTTAGTCGGGTTAATAATGGATACAGGGTTCCTTCAAAAATGGTCAGGTCGGCGGCTTTCATTTTTTCAATGATATCGGATGGGTACGCTTCTCCTTGTTTAATGATGGAAAGAATACAGAACTCCAATACTCCTTTGCGCATTTGGCTGGCCGTGTTGTCTATGTTCATATCGATTCAGTTGTTGTAAACGATAACACAAAGCTATAATAATTTTTAGTACTATGCAAAACATAATACTATATTTTTTTAAATTATTGATAAACAATGCTTTATTAAAATATAAAGAGCAGCCTGAAACATAGGAGATGCGTAGGTGGTCGACTATTCTTTTTTTTGGCAACGAAGGGGCGGCCTGGCTTTACAAATAGAATAGTTGTTACTTTGTTACACTAAGAAGTATAAAAACTATGAACAGAAAATACATATGGTTGACCCTATTGATAATGGGCGTTTTTTCATGTAGATCGAGCAAAGATTATCTAGAGCGCTCCAACCCAGACAAGTCATTGCAGGATGCGGTGAAAAAATTATGCAAAGACGCCAACGATGCAAAAGCAACCGAAGCCATTCCGATTTTGTATGCCAACATCAAAGCGCGGCGGTTGGAAAAAATAGAATTATATAAAATTTCCAAAGAACCTTCTCGCTGGGACAATATGCTTCAGGAATACCAGGGGTTACAAAATGCATACGACGTCATTATGGGCTGCCCAGCGGCATTCAAACTTGTCACCCCACAGAGCTACAATTCAAATATCATCGAAACCAGTCAGTTGGCGGCGCAGGAATATTATCAATATGGTAATTCATTCCTGGCGCTGGCCGGAAAAGAAAATGCAAGGGCTGCTTATAAATATTTTTTGCGGTGTGATCGATATAGCCCAGGATTCAAAGATGTGAGAGAAAAAATTCAGATCGCCTTCAAAAACGCCACTGTGCTGGTGGTCATCAATCCGGTGGAAGACGGTTCCTTTTTTTATAATAACGGCTGGGGAAATTATGGGGCCAATTACAACAATGAATATTTTCAGTTGAAACTCCTGCGCGACCTGAACAACAACAATCGGTATCCCGCTGTTTTTTACACAGACTGGGAAATTAAAAGAGAGCGCGTTAGCCCAGACTGGGCTGTGGACCTTCGGCTCCGAAACATACAAGTGCCCCAACCCAAAGATGAGTATGTGAGCCGAAATGTACACACAGACATTAAAGTGGGTAAAGACTCTTTGGGAAGACCGATTTACAAAACAGTATATGCCACCCTTCAGGTAACCAAATCTCATTTTGTTGCCTGGGGCGAAATGGAGGTGAACATCAGAGACCTGTTCAACAGAAAAAGCTTTGCTTATCAGATGTTCGAAGAGTCTTTTAGGTGGGAACAGGAAACCGCTACCTATTCCGGAGACAGCAGGGCTTTATCCAGTCGCGATTGGGAGTTGATCAACAATAAGTATTCTGTTCCTAGAAAAGAAGAAGTATTGAACGAGTTGTATAAAAAAATATATCCGCAGGTGTTGAGCCACATTCAGTTTGCTGTGGCCTTGTAGTGCTTGAACAGAGATTGATTATTTGCACAACTGATACACCAACAAGCTCAAAAGATAAGCCAGTCCTGTCATGTAGAAAAGTTGAATCATCGGCCATTTCCAGCTGCCGGTTTCTCTTTTTACCACCGCAATGGTGCTCATGCATTGCATCGCCAACACATAAAAAATCAAAAGAGACAAACCTGTAGCAAGGGTGTACACTTTGCTGCCGTCCGCTTTTATGGCTGCATTCATTTTTTCTCTTAGTGTTATGTTGTTGTCTTCTTCTACACTGTAGAGGGTTGCCATGGTGCCCACAAAAACCTCTCGGGCAGCAAAAGAAGTAATCAGCGCAATGCCAATTTTCCAATCATAGCCAAGTGGCTCAATGACAGGCTCAATTTGTCTGCCCAGCAAACCAGCATAAGAATGTTGAATGAGGGCTGCTTTTTTGGCACGAAGCAGTTGATTTGTCTCTGATGGTTGGGCGACAATTTTTGCCGCATAGGTTTCCTCAATGGACCGCATTTGACTGGGGGGGCCAAATGAACTCAGCAACCAAAGCAACAGGCTGATCAGCATAATCACTTTCCCCGCATCAAAAACAAAAATCTTGGCTTTTTCGATCATGGTGGTCAATACATTTTTCCATCTGGGGTTTCGGTAAATGGGCAACTCCAGAATGAAGTAGCTTCTTTCCTTGATGTGTATAAACCATTGCATTACCCAAGCCACCAACAGAGACATAAGGGTTCCAAAAAGATACAAAGCCATCATCACCATTCCCTGTAAGCTTAAAAAGCCGAAATAAAGGGTAGAAGGAATCACCAGGGAAATTAAAATGGTGTACACCGGCAATCGCGCACTGCAACTCATGAGTGGTGTAATCATGATGGTCAACAGTCTTTCTTTCTTGTTTTCAATGTTCCTGGCGCTCATGATGGCCGGCACAGCACAGGCAAATCCACTGATCATCGGCATCACGCTTTTTCCGTTGAGTCCTACTTTTCGCATGAGCTTATCCGTTAAAAAGCTGATTCTTGCCATGTATCCGGTATCTTCCAGCAGTGTAATCAATCCGAAAAGAATCATGATTTGCGGAATAAAAACCATGATGCCGCTTAGTCCGGCTATAAAACCGTTGACAAACAAATCAGTGAGCCTGTTGGCCGGAAGTGCACTGGTGGCGAAGCCGGCAAGCTGGCCAAAAAACCATTCAATCCCATCCATCGGAAACCTTGCCAACCAAAAAACACTTTGAAAAAGCAAAAACAAAACAGCTGCCAATATCAAATAGCCCCATTTTCGGTGCAACAATATGTTGTCGAGTTTTTCGGTGAACAGAGATTTTTGGAGCGGGTCTGATTCCACAACCGTTTGCTGCATCACATGTTTGATGCGCGCATAACGCTGCATGATTTCTTCGGCTTGGGTGCGGGTAGCGTTGAACTTGTTTCGTTGAATAATCTCTTCGATTTGTGCTTGCTGGTTTGCATCAAAAGCGCAGTGTGCATGGTTGATTAAATAATGGATAGCCATATAGTCGCTGGCGGCAGGCAGCATCGCTTGTACTTCATGAATGGCCTTGGGCGCCAGCATGGACGTATAAATAAAAGATCGATTGGTTT
>CAZCCN010000169.1:0-3401 GCA_964497085.1 uncultured Ferruginibacter sp. | reverse complement strand
TCCTGTTACTATTACAGTAGCCTATAATTGGCTTGGCTTAACGAGCAATTGGCATACCGCTTCCAATTGGTGTACAGGTGTGGTGCCCAGTGCGGGATCTTATGTAGTGATTCCTGTCACAGCGAACAACCCAGTTATCAATGCAGCCGCTACTTGTGGAAAAATCACGATACAATCCAGCGCTGGTTTGACCATCAACAATGGTTATGCGTTGTCTGTGTATGGTGATTTCGATAACAGTGGAACCGTTAGCAACAATGGCAGCATCAAATTGTTGGGAACAGCCGCTCAGACTTTTCCAGGTGCTGGTTCCATCGGATTGATGAGTACATTGGAATTCAACAATGCTGCAGGGGTGACTTTAAATAACAATCTATCCATCACAACTGAATTGAAGCCAACTGCCGGTACGTTGAATTTATCCAATTACGACATCACGCTTAAATCTTCTGTGAATGCCACCGCTTCTGTATCTGCTTTAGGGGCAACAGCAGCCTTTAATTACAATGGCACAGGTCGTTTTGTGGTAGAACGATACATCAATACCGGTGGCCATGCGAAAGCCTGGCACTTGTTGGCTGCCCCTACACAAGGTGGCCAAACCATTCATGCCGCATGGATGGAAGGAGCTGCCGCCAATGCCAATCCAAATCCTGGCTATGGCATTATCATCGGAAGCCCTGCAGGCACCGCGGGTGGTTTTGATTTGTATACGCCCCAGGCTGTCATGAAAACCTATGTACCTGCTTCTAATTCATGGGTGAGTGTGGCAAATCCAAAAACCACTGCCATCGGAACCGGAAATGGCTATATGATATTTATCAGAAGCGATCGTCGAGTTGATCAAAGTTTGGTGCCGACTATTCTTCGTACCAGAGGAACCCTTCAAGTGGGCACCATCAACCCCGTTACCGTATCTGCTGGATTGTTCCAGACGGTAGGCAATCCTTATCCCTCAGCCATTACCATCGATTCTATTATCAAGAAAACAGGCATTGCCAAAAGTGTTTACCTTTTTGATCCGTCTTTTGCGGCCAGCAGGTCTTTAGGTGGATACCAAACCATTAATGCAATCACTGGCTATTTGGCTGTTCCCGGTGGAACACAACTTTACAATACGGTTGATTCCTATCACAAAATTGAATCTGGCCAGGCATTCATGCTAAAAGGTTCTACTGGCGCAACCGTAACCTTCAAGGAAGCGTTCAAGGCAGCTGGTAGCAGGTTGACCACCCGTGTCAACGATCCAAGCAACACAGCCAATGTCATTTCCATGCTCCGTACCAATCTGATTGCAGTAAGTGGAACTACCACAGAACTTACAGATGGCAATGCGGTAGTATTTGATGATGCCTATGCGAATACTGTGGATGATGACGATGCGCCCAAGCCTATCAATGCGGGTGAGAATTTCGGATTAATCAGAGATGGCTATAAGTTGTCTGTAGAGGCGAAAAGTTCGCTCAATGTTACTGATACTTTGTTCTATGATATGTCGAACCTTCGTCAACCCATGACATACAGGTTGCAGTTTATTCCACAAAACCTGCCCAATACGAATTTGGTGGCAGAACTAATTGATAACTACACCAATACCAAAACAGCCATCAGCCTTACTGATACTTCCAGTATCAATATTGCCACCAATTCAAATACGGCTTCTACGATAAAGAACAGATTCATGCTTGTTTTCCGTTCTTTGGTAGCATTGCCTGTTTCCTTTACTTCTGTTTCAGCGGTCCGTCAAGCAGACCAAAAAGTGATGGTACGATGGACGGTAGATAATGAAATCAATATGGACCATTACACAGTGGAGAAGAGTGAGGATGGTAAAAACTTTTCTGTCATTGCTTCACCCATGCAGCCGGCTACTCATCAAGGTGGAATGGCTGCTTATGATTTGACAGATTCGGCCGCTTCCATGGCCGCCAATTATTATCGGATCAAAGCTGTCAGTATCGGAGGACAAATCCAGTACAGTAGCATTGTAAAAGTAGCCGCCCTAGGCACATCCAACATGATTGAGGTATTCCCCAATCCAATTGCAGATAGGGTAGCAAACATTTACTTCCATAACCAACCTGTAGGAAACTATAAAATATTCATTTACAATAATTTAGGTCAACTAGTGCTACAAAAGGCCCTGTCGATCCAATTGGCCAACCAATCTAGCCAGCTGTCCATCCCTAAGGATTTGCCTTTGGGTAAGTACCAAATGACCATCGTTTCGACCGTAAACAACACCAAAACGAGCCTCTCTGTGTTGATCAAATAAGCCCCTTCCTATACACATATACTTACTCAATAGGTGCCAATTGGCACCTATTTACGTAAAAACAATCGATTATATCAAAAGCACCATGGAATATACATATTTTATTTACGATCATACAATATCTCGTTCTTAACCCGCGTTATTAGTGTGTGCTTTTATAACAAACCTTTATGAAAAGCACAGCCTATAAAAAACTTATAACCTCAAAATCCAGTATCATGAAAAAGACTTTTACTTTCATTTTGCCAGTTTTCTTAAGCTTGGCCTTTTTGCAAAGTTTTGCAAACAAAAATCCTTTCTTTCAACAGCCTAACACCGCCATCACCATGATGCGTTCTACCTTTTTGGCCTCCAATGGCAATACTGCCGATGGAAACGCAGTGGTGTTCGATGCGCAGTATTCAAATGATGTAGATGAATACGATGCAGTGAAACTGATGAATGCAGGTGAAAACTTCGGTGTATTCAGAGCAGGTTATACCTTGTCTGTAGAAGCCAGAAGCTCCCTGTCAGATTTCGACACTGTATATTATAGAATGGCGGGTATGCTAACCCAGAATTATACCCTTAAGATCGTTCCGATAAACTTTCAGGCATATGCAGCTGGGTACACTTGCGAATTGGTAGATAATTATTTGAACAGAAAAACTCTAATCAGTTTGACTGATACCAGCACGATTGATGTAAAATTCTTAGCGGACGCTGCCAGTAAAGCGGCAGACAGATTTATGCTGGTGTTTAAAACCAACGCAGTACTTCCAGTGAGTTTTGTATCTGTGTCTGCTGAGATGGGAACCAATAATTCTGTAATCGTTCGCTGGGCTACTGAAGAGTACATGGTTAAAAAGTATGTTGTGCAAAAGAGTGCTGATGGATCTAATTTTTCAGATATAGGAGAGGTGGTTGCGTTGGGAACTGCTGGCAACTACTCTTTCACAGAGCAGAATCCTGTGAGCGACTATACATTCTACAGGGTACTTGCAGTTGACAATTCGCTGAAAACACACAGCAGCAATATTGTGAGAATTGTGCTGGATCCTGCCAATGAAATCAGGGTAAATGTAAGATTGTTCCCTAATCCGTCTACGAATCGTACAGTCAACATCCGATTCAATCAATCCAGACT
>CAZCCN010000168.1:1684-3462 GCA_964497085.1 uncultured Ferruginibacter sp. | reverse complement strand
CAATGATGAAGGATCTTTGGTAGTATCCTCAGATGGGAAAACTTCCTATTACGCCAGTGACCGCGGCAAGCTTGAAAACAGGCTGGATATTTACAGTTTTGAATTAAGAAACGATATTCGGGCTGCAAAAACCTTATGGATTCAGGGAAAAGTATTTGACAAAAAAACGACACAAGGACTACCCTGCACCGTTGAACTAATAGATGTACACCAGCAACGCATCGTTTCCTCCATTCAAACAGATGAAGACGGCCATTACCTGATCACTTTGCCTGCCGGCCATGCATACGCCTTCAATGTTAACAGAAAAGGATACCTGTTTTATTCCGATCATTTTGCATTAGATGTTGGGGGTGCTGATCGTTCTTTTGACATCAACATCCCCTTGCAGCCGATTGAGGCGGGAGCTTCTGCTATTTTGAAAAACATTTTTTTTGATAACAACCAATATGCTTTACAGCCTGCTTCCTTTCCTGAACTGGACAAGCTAGTAATCCTGTTGCAAGAAAATAAAAAAATTACTTTACAAATCAGCGGGCACACTGACAACGTTGGCAAAAAAGAAAACAACAATAAGCTCAGCCTGCAACGTGCTCAATCCGTTTTACAATACCTCATCTCCAAAGGCATTACACCCAGCCGGTTGACGGCAAAAGGATTTGGAGACAGCAAGCCTATTCAATCCAACGATACGGATGAAGGGAAAAGCCTCAACAGAAGAACAGAAATTAACATTCTTTCCAATTGATGTAAATACTATCATTGCCGGCATCCGTTATGAGCAATGAACTAGTATATCAGATTGCACTCACCCAGATTCCCCAAATTGGGGACGTGTATGCCAAATTATTGATCCAACATTTCGAATCCGCAAGCGCTGTCTTTCAAGCTTCCAAAAAAGAACTGGAACATGTTGAAGGCATTGGAAGTGTGAGGGCGAAACACATCCGAGAATTCAAGGATTTTGAACGTTGTGAAAAAGAAATTGAATTCATTGAGAAAAAGAAGATTGAGCCACTGTTCTATACTTCTGACCAATATCCCAAGCGATTGCAACACTGTGTCGACAGCCCATTGTTGTTGTACTATATAGGAACAGCCAATCTGAACGCATCAAAAATAATTTCTGTGGTAGGGACGCGTCAACCAACAGCATACGGCCAACTCATTTGCGAACAATTCATTGAAGACCTTGCTCCTTATCAAGCAACCATTGTAAGCGGTCTGGCATATGGTATAGATGCGATTGCTCACCGAACAGCCCTCCAACACCAGCTGCCCACCATTGCCATTTTAGGGCATGGTTTAGACCGAATCTATCCGGCCACACACCGAAATTTGGCTGCGCAGATGGTTCGAAACGGAGGATTGCTGACGGATTACACAAGTGGCTGTCCTGCTCAACCTCAAAACTTTCCCAAAAGGAATCGAATTACCGCTTCCCTCTGCGATGCGGTGGTGGTGATTGAGTCCGGGGTCAAAGGGGGTTCTTTGATCACAGCGTCTATTGCCAACAGTTACCACAAAGAGGTCTGTGCATTTCCCGGAAAAACCACCGATTTGAAAAGCCAGGGATGCAACCAACTGATCCAGCGACACCAGGCAGCATTGATCACCAACGCAAACGATTTTGTTCACCTGATGAACTGGTCGCCTACTGGCTGCGCCCCTCAACAACAAGGATTCTTGTTCCCACCTTTAACTGAAGCCGAACAGAAAATGGTTGACAGTATGAATCACTACCAATCCATTCACATTGATGAACTGGTGCATCAATC
>CAZCCN010000168.1:0-1621 GCA_964497085.1 uncultured Ferruginibacter sp. | reverse complement strand
ATTAGAGATGAAAAAAATAATCCAACTGCTTCCGGGTAACCAGTATAAGCTTTTATAAATCAATTACATGGAGAACTGCATTGTCGGGCATTTTTAAAATTCCCATTTTCAACTTATCTTTGCCTATGGCAAGCAAAATTTCCCCCAAAAAAGTTCAGCAATCCAGTAAAATCATTACCGAAGGCCTCACCTTTGATGATGTCCTGTTGGTACCCTCCTACTCTCAAGTGTTACCCAGAGAGGTAGATATCACCACCAGGCTAACGAAAAACATTACCTTAAAAATTCCCTTACTGAGCGCTGCCATGGATACCGTGACTGAAGCACAGCTGGCCATTGCATTGGCCAGAGAAGGCGGGTTGGGCATCTTGCACAAAAACATGAGCATTGCACAGCAGGCAGAACAGGTGCGTAAAGTCAAAAGAAGTGAAAGCGGATTGATTTTGGATCCCATCACCTTGACACCTGATGCCAGCATTGGTGAAGCCATGAGGCTGATGAAGGAAAATAAAATCGGTGGTATCCCCATAGTTGACAAACAACACAAATTGGTAGGCATTTTAACCAACCGAGATTTGCGATTTGAAACAAATCTCAGCAACAAGGTTGGCGGCGTGATGACCAAAGAGAATCTGATCACTGCTCCCGAAGGAACCGATTTAAAAAAAGCAGAACTGATTTTTAAGAAAAATAAAGTTGAGAAGCTTCCCGTCGTGAATAAATCGGGTAAGCTGATTGGCCTGGTGACATTTGGCGATATTTTAAAATTGAAAAGCTATCCCCATTCCATCAAAGATGGTTTTGGAAGATTATTGGTCGGCGCAGGAGTAGGCATTACAACCGACATACTGGACCGCGTAGACGCATTAAGCCATGTGGGGGTAGACGTGGTTTGCTTAGACAGCGCCCATGGTCACACCAAAGGCGTCATGGACGCGCTTAAAAAAATAAAAAAATCATTCAAAAACCTGCCAGTGATTGCCGGCAATGTGGGAACTGGCGCAGGTGCCCTGGCCCTGGCAAATGCAGGAGCAGATGCGGTAAAAGTAGGTATTGGACCGGGTTCTATTTGCACCACCCGCATCGTCGCCGGCACAGGCGTTCCGCAAATTACCGCTGTCATGGAAGTGGCTGCTGCCTTAAAAAACAAAAATGTTGGCATTATCAGTGATGGTGGCATTCGATATACTGGCGACATGGTGAAAGCAATTGCAGCCGGCGCCAGCTGTGTGATGATGGGCAACATGTTTGCGGGTACAGAAGAAAGCCCCGGAGAAACCATTATTTACGAAGGAAGAAAATTCAAACAATACAGGGGAATGGGTTCCATGGGAGCCATGGCGCAAGGTAGCAGCGATCGATATTTCCAAGATGTGGAAGAAGACGTAAAGAAATTTGTTCCTGAAGGCATTGAAGGAAGGGTTGCATTCAAAGGAAGCATGAAAGAAGTGGTGCATCAGTTTACCGGCGGCCTTCGGGCAGGAATGGGTTACTGTGGCGCGGCTACCATCAAAGCGTTACAAGAAGCGAAATTTGTAAAAATCACACATGCGGGCATCAGAGAAAGCCATGCCCATGATGTATTCATTACCAAGGAAGCGCCAAACTACAGTCGTTAATG
>CAZCCN010000167.1:423-3510 GCA_964497085.1 uncultured Ferruginibacter sp. | reverse complement strand
CCCACAAAAGAAAAATCGTAATGATTGTGAGAAAGCTGCATCAGCGGCTCCGAATAAGATTTATTTAATAAATTAAAAGAATGGGTGAATAAAATGCAGCATGCAGCAAAAAGTCTCAAAAAATCATAATTGTTTAGAAACCTTTCATTTGCAGACTTCATGCAGTTGATTTATTTCAAGTTATCCTTTAGATTTTTTTGCCCTTCATCGCACCAGCAATCGCTTCATCCATGATGCGTTCCGCATATGGCCTTGACACCTCATTTAATGCTTCTATTTTTTGTTGAATCAAATCTTTGTTGTCCATGGTAATGGCCAATTGAAGTGCCTGCATGGCAGCAGCTGTTTGCAGCATTTCCTCGTTTGTCAGCGCGGCAGCATTTTTTTGGAGGAACCGTTCGGTTGATTGCAACAATTGTTCACCTTCCGTTCTGGCTTCTGTCAGGGCCCTGAGGGCGATGTCCTCTTTGGCATGTGTAATGGAATCCAACAACATTTTTTCCACCTGGTCATCTGAAAGTCCTAGCTGGGGCTTTACTTCAATGCTTTGTTCGATGCCACTTCGAAGCTCTTTGGCAGAAACGGTGAGGATGCCGTCCGCATTGATCAGAAAACCCACTTCTACTTTGGGCAATCCGGCAGGCATGCCCGGTATATTCGTCAAATTGAATTCGGCCAGCTTTCGGTTGTCTTTCACCAAATCTCTTTCTCCCTGAAATACGCTGATGCGCATGCTACCTTGACCGTCTACTTGAGTGGTGTATTGTCGAGAAGCCTTGGACGGGATTTTGGCATTGCGCGGAATCAACACATCCATCAAACCACCAGCTGTTTCTATTCCCAAACTCAAAGGGGTAATATCCAACAACAGGATATCCTTATTGTGACCAGCCAATACATCCGCCTGAATGGCTGCACCCAGGGCCACTACTTCATCCGGATTCACGGCATCGTGTACGATTTTACCGAAGAAATCACTGACGGAATGCTTTACAAAGGGCGTCCTCGTACTGCCCCCCACCATGACTACCGTTTGGATATCGCTTGCTGAAAGTCGGGCATCTTTGAGTGCCTGTTGGCAACAATCAATGGTTTTGGCAATCAATGGTTCTATCAATGCCTCCAGTTCAATTTTGGTGAGCACCAAAGACAGGCCATTGAGCTTGTCTTCAAAAATGTCCGCACCAGATAAATATTTTTTTGCTGCTTCAGCTTTGATTCGCAATCCTTGAGCCAGCGATGCGTTGTTGGATAGTTCATCTGAAGATAGATTGGCCATTTGAGCCCAATGGGTCACAATGGCCCGGTCAATATCATCTCCACCCAAGAAAGTGTTGCCATTGGTAGACAATACTTCAAAAACCCCGTCAATCAATCGAAGAATAGAAATATCAAACGTGCCGCCACCCAAATCATACACAGCAATCAACTGGGGTTCGTTTTCTCCAGGTTTTGCACGGTCAAGCCCATAAGCCAAACTCGCTGCTGTAGGCTCATTGATGATCCGGAGTACATCCAATCCAGCTAGTTTTCCAGCATCTCGCGTGGCCTGGCGTTGGGCGTCATTGAAATAAGCCGGAACTGTGATAACGGCTTTGGTAACAGGCGTTTTTAAGATATGCTCCGCTCGCTTTTTGAGTTCCGCAAGGATAAAAGAAGACAATTCAACAGGGGAATAAAAACGATTCCCCATTTTAACTTTCACCAATTGGTTGGCACCTTCATCAATAATCTGATAGGTAAAGTGCTGCCCTTCTTGCTGGATATCCTGGTAACTTTTGCCCATCAATCGCTTGGCGGAATAAATGGTTCTTTCGGGCGAAATTTCAAGATACTTTTTGGCTTCCTCCCCTACGATTACGTTCCCTGCTTCGTCAAAATAAATGACAGATGGGACCAAAGAACTGCTATTGTGTTCCTTGAGTACAATCGGTTGTTTGGTTTCAGGATGAATAATAGCGACAAGGCTATTGGTCGTACCCAAATCGATTCCCACAATCATTTCATCCTTTTGCAAACTCCCCGTTGCGATATTGATAGCAATTTTAGCCATTGTTTGTTTTATTGATGAGCAAAGATAAAAACAATAAGGGACTGACTCATCAGCCAATCCCTTATTCAGTATTCTCTTGGAATGAATCCTAGCGCATGAGATACATTTTTCCGTAGCCCTTGTTGAAAAAACGGTCGGTCTGGTCACTACCCAACTGATATTTGTCAAGCGACTTGCCATTTAAATTGGTCAGCACCCTATATAGGTAAACACCATTGGCTAATTTTTGGCCATACATGTCTGTGCCATCCCATTTGTATTCGGTCATGTTTCTTCCCACATGAATAGGGCCTAATTCAGCCTTGGTAATTTCTTTAACGACCTTGCCTGTGATGGTAAGAATCTGGATGCGGATGTTTTGGGGTATCTCCGTTCCGGTCAACGTAAACACAAAGGCAGTTGAGGAAGTAAATGGATTGGGGTAATTCAGCAAATTTGAAATCATAGGCTTGTTGATTACCGTGAAGATGACATGGTAATCCAAATTACCCGCTTTCTTTCCTACAACATCTTTGCCGCTAACAATCCGTTCGTAGTCTCCATCTTCGGGGAAATAAGGCAGGAAATCAATGGTAGCAGCATTGTCGCCTGTAGACAAATTGGCTGGATGAAATACCATGGTGTCCCCAAAATAATAAGTATGAATAGACTGATCCGGGAAACGAACTTTGACGCTGATCAAAGCAGTATCTTCCAGGGCGAGGTAATTGCTCTCATCCTGCAACTTGATAAAAATATGAGGCTTGGAAGCCACAATGTCTTTGTTCAAAATATGAACCCCGTCAAAAGTAACATCCAGCAAAGGATTGTATTGATCGGGTCGAACATAGAAATCTTTAAACAAAACATTGTTGAAATGAGCTTGTTCCAACTGGTCATTGTTGGGATTCACTTCCACAAATAAGGTATTGTTTCCTGTAAAAGACTTGGTATCGATGCTATATTGGATGGTCAGCGTGTCGCCAGCAGTCAATATTTTCCCTTTGGGTAGATTGATGACACGCCCTTTATGGAGAGGAATCTGCTCAACGTTT
>CAZCCN010000167.1:0-413 GCA_964497085.1 uncultured Ferruginibacter sp. | reverse complement strand
GATCACGAAATTGAATGTCATGGCACTGTCAAAAGACGTATGGCTAATGTTCTTGAAAGCGAGCTTGAACTCAATCGGCTCTCCCTGCTCCACGGTGTCTTTCATTTGGAACAAGATATTAGGAGCTACCGCACCTTCCGGTACAGGGTCGTAATTCAATCTCCAATAACTGAGTTGATAAGGAGTCGCTTTCAAACTATCTGCATTGAACATGGAGAGCTTCATGTAAGGATACTGCTTGGCATTTACAGAAGATATATCCAGATCCTGAATGGTTGAATCTATTGAAAACAAGGTGGTTTCAATGCCAGCGGGGTCGATTCCAATAACATTGTAATGAACCGAATCTTTTGAATTGTTTTCCAATGAATACCCTCTCCAATGAAATGTTTTCCAGGTTTTGGCAGGGCCAA
>CAZCCN010000166.1:0-3522 GCA_964497085.1 uncultured Ferruginibacter sp. | reverse complement strand
CCTGACCGTGGGCTCGCCGGGCTTCGCGTTCGTCGGCATCCTCGCCGCCTGGCAGCTGTTCCCGGCGTTGGCCGCACCGATCATGGCGGTGCTGGTGGCACAAAAGCTCATCACCCAGGAAGGCCAGCAAGAAGGATGGGATGCGTTTAAAAAGGCGGCTTTCGCCACCCTCGTTGTTTTTATTTGCATTGGTTGGATTTATGCCAGCAATGATTTTGGCAAAGAAAAACTGGACAACCAGATTTTGGAAGGCGTGCAATCCTACATCGGCCAGGCCCCCGATCTGAATGCGGCTGATCTGGCCAAAGGATTTGTCAATGCCCTTCGACAAGACAGAGCCGGTTTCTTGTTGTCTGATATTTACCGGGCATTGATCTTGATTCTGATCACAGGCGCCGTGATTGTGTTATATCTCAAAAAACACATCAACCAGACGATTCTTTTGTTGTCCATTACCCTGCTAGCGGCAGGTGACTTGTTACAATTTGGCAGCAAATACCTGAATGCCTTTAGTTTTGATAACAAGGAAAACTATGAGTCCAACGAATTCCCGCTGTCGACAGCCGACAAAATGATACTGGAAGACAAGGATCCAAATTTTAGGGTATTCAACACCGCTAGTTTGGAAGAATCCAAAACATCTTATTACCACAAATCGATTGGAGGCTACCATCCGGCCAAAATTGGCATCTATGACGACCTGATGACCTATCAGCTTTCAGGCAGGCCCAACCTGTCAGTAATCAATATGCTGAATGCCAAATACATCATCCAGCCGCAAGAAAACGACAAGATCGCCATGCTGAATCCGGGTGCATTGGGCAATGTTTGGTTTGTCAAAAAAGTGAATTTTGTACAAGGTGCCGTGGCAGAAATGAAAGCATTGAACCAATTCAATCCGAAAGACACCGCTTTCGCCGACGAATCATTCCGTTCAGTCGTTGGTCAATACGAAGCAGCAGACAGTACGGCTCAAATCAAGATGACCACTTTTGACAATGACGCCATTACTTACCAAAGTCGGACCCAAGCTCCGCACATTGCTGTTTTCAGTGAAATTTATTACAAGGACTGGAAAGCCTATATAGATGGCAAGCCGGCAACCTATTTCAAAGCAAACTATGTATTGAGGGCAATGAATATACCAGCTGGTCAACATGATATTCAATTCAAGTTTGAACCTGCATCTTTTTACAGGGGCAATACCATCAGTGCCATCAGCAGCTGGCTGGTGATGTTAATTTTGCTGGGTACGGTTGTATTTACATGGAAAAACAGACATGCATCTACCCTTGCCTAAACCAATTCACATACTCGCCCTGGTTCCTTACAGGATATATCCGGCCAACATGGGCGGACAAAAGGCGATTGCTTTTTTTTATAAATATCTATCGGCCGTATTACCCGTTTCTGTGGTGAGCATGCAAGACAATCTGATTCCTGACGGTCAGATTGAGGAATACATCCCTGCCCTGTCCGCTTCCAGAAGCCGATACATTAACCCTTGGACATTTTTTATCCTCCTGAGAAAAATCAAACGCAATCAATACTCCCATTTGTGTATGGAGCATCCTTATTTTGGGTGGCTGGCCATCTTGCTGAAGAAATGGACGGGCATTCAATTGGTGATCCATTCGCACAACATTGAAGGGCTGCGTTTCAGGAGTACCGGAAAATGGTGGTGGCGTTTGCTTGGGTGGTACGAGAAAATAACGCACCAATCCGCGGATGTCAATTTTTTTATTACAGAGGAAGATCGTTTGTATGCCATCGAACATTTTCGGCTGAACCCTGCGTCTTGTCACACCATCACGTATGGGATTGAAAGAACATCAGCGCCCTCTGTAGAAGAAAAGAAGGCCGCGAGGACAGAATTGCTCCAACAATTCAACCTGCCTGCTGATCACCAATTATTGTTATTCAATGGTACGCTCAGTTATCTTCCCAACCTGGATGCGCTGAACGCCATTATAGAAAAAATCAATCCATTGTTAATGGCCGCCAATCATTTTTCTTACACCATATTGATTTGTGGCGCACATCTGCCAGAGGCATACCATCAACTGAAACATCAGCAATACCCAAACATCCGCTACGCCGGATTTGTAGAAGACATCAACTTATTTTACAAAGGCTCGGATGTTTTTATCAACCCTGTAATGGACGGAGGGGGCATCAAAACCAAATTGGTGGAAGCATTGGCGCACAACCTGACTTGCATCAGCACGGTCAATGGGGCGATTGGGGTTCCGGCGTCCATCACCAACCACAGGTTACAAATCATTCCCGATCACAACTGGAAGCTGTTTGCAGAAGCCATCTTGCAGAACGCTGCACAAACGCAAGGAGTAGGACAAGTATTTTTCGATCATTTCAACTGGGAACAAATTGCCCAAAAAGCAGCAGCGATTCTCAAACATCCATCTCATTAAGGCTGCACGGGACGAATCTTCAATATTTGCTCCATAAATGAACGGGTGGCATTTTCCACGGATGCTACATCTTTGGACTTAATGGGTGAGGCCATCACATGATCGCCTGTATGGGGCATTGGCACAGCCCGCTTCTGACTTGCAGGAGTAGACAATTGGTCAAACATTTCTTTCATGGCACTTACTTTAACCACCGGATCCTGGTGCGCTTCGTCTTTGTAATAATACAAGAGCAAGGTGGGTTGTTCCACTTTTTCAAATGTTGATTTCTTCATGGTGGTTTCCAGCATCTCCTGCAAATTGACCACTGCCTCCAATCGATATGGCTTGTTCCAATAGGCCGCATAGATAGGTCGTTCATCGGCCGGGTTGTGGTATTTAGCTCCTTTCACCAAACGAGCAATCTGCAAGCCCCATGGATTGTTGAGCAACCAAGCATTGGGGTCGTTGATGGCAATATTGGGAGAATACAGCACAATGGCAGCCACTTCTTTTGGATAGGCTGCTGCCAGTTGAATGGCCTGCGTAGCGCCGGTACTAGTGCCCATCAAAATCACTTTGTTGCCCAGCTGTTTTCCGATGGCCAAGGCATTCTTTGCACTCTCCCAGTATCTGTCTGCGGTTAGGTTCACCAGTTGTTCTGTGGTATCGATGCCATGTTCTGCCAATCTGGATAAAAATAAATTGCATCCATAGCGATGGGCGATGTTTCGATGCACAGGGGCCCCTTCTTCCTGCGAAGCAGAAAAACCATGCAAATACACAATTGAATAATCAGTGGGCTGATGCATGGAATCGTTGGCCCACAGGATTCTTGCTTCATTGTTGGGCTTCAGGTGATGTTGCTGCTCCTGTTGAGACACAAAAGCATCCAGCAAGGCAGCAGGCGGCACCACAGGAAGGGTTGGATTGTATTCAGGCTTCGCAGGATGTGGACCTAGCAGATAAAAAGTCAACAATACACCAACAATCAGCAGTGCCCATTTTATTTTTTGCATAAAAGATATATTTTGTTCAAAGTAATCGATTGAAGCACACTTAAGTTGTAAATTTACCAACAAAAAATTTATCAAAAGCATGGCAACAACCA
>CAZCCN010000165.1:0-3526 GCA_964497085.1 uncultured Ferruginibacter sp. | reverse complement strand
CGAACGGCAGATTTTGAGTCTGCTGCGTCTACCAATTCCGCCACCTGGGCATTTTGAAGCGGGGCACAATATTACATCAATCGGCCAATCTATCCAAAATCCGTTGCAAATATTTTTTCTTGTAATAGTATTCCTGTAACAGAGCCAATTCCTGAGGTGTGCAGGTCTGCTGCTTGACCAAAATGGGATCAATCATGGCATCAAGGGATTCCGAATAAGCAGTGGCGGAAACAATAGCCCCGGCAGCGTCTTCCTCGATGGATTCGTTTAATTCCATCATTTCCATCAAAAAATCAGGGGGCAACTGATGAGATTGATCTTCGTGGATTACGCCCTGTTGTTTCAAAAAATATTCTATCGATTGCTGCTTGTTCTTAAAAATATTAAAAGCCATATTGATGGCAGCGGACATTTCTTCAGCTGACTCTTTTTGAGCGCTGTCTTCCTGTGAGAAAAAATCAGGATGGTATTTTTTTTGTAGTTCAAAATATTTCCTGGCCAATTGGGATGGATCTACCATAGGCAACATGGGCAGGTTGAACAACTCGTAATAATTCATAGCCCCAAAGGTATGCGAGACATATTGATTATTAACCGTAAATTGCCCAAAAATCAACAAAAAAATGATCACCATCGGACTCATTCGAGAAGGCAAAATCCCCTCTGACAACCGCGTGGCCCTCACCCCTGCTCATTGCAAATTCATCAATAAAACACAGAAAGATTTCAGGGTCATCGTGCAGCACAGTGATTCCAGGTGTTACACAGACAGCGAATACATCAAAGCCGGCGTTGAAGTAAAAGAAGACATCAGCGAATGTGATATTTTGCTCGGCATTAAAGAAGTCCCTATTCACATGCTAATTCAAGATAAAACGTACTTATTCTTTTCTCATACCAAAAAATTACAGCCCTACAACCAAGCCCTCATCAAAGAAATGGTGCAGAAGCGAATTACGCTTGTTGATTACGAATGCCTGGAACATGAAGATGGTAAAAGAATCATCGGATTTGGTTTCTTCGCCGGCGTGGTGGGTGCCCACAATGGGATGATGGCGTATGGAAAAAAAACCGGTGCTTTCCAACTGAACCGCGTCAATTCAACCAAAAACATTCAAGACCTGATTCATTCCTATTTTGGATTGAAGATACCCCCGATCAAAATTGCGGTAACCGGCAGTGGCCGGGTCGCTCACGGCATATTGGAAGTGATGAACCATGAAGTGGAACCAGATGACTACCTGGAAAATAATTTTAGTTACCCCGTGTATGTGCACTTAAAAGGAGCAGATTTATATGCACGGAAAGATGATGGCAGTTACAACAGAAAAGATTTTCATGCCCACCCGGCGGCATACGACTGTACATTTACACAATACATCCCACACACAGATATTTTGATGAACGGAATCTATTGGGATCATGCTGTGCCCAGGTTATTTGAAAAAGAAGCCATTCAACAATCAAATTTCAGGATACAGACCATTGCCGATATCACGGATGACATGTATGGATCTGTTCCGTGCAACTTGGGTGATTCAACCATCGAAGATCCTGTTTATGGAGTCACTAAATCAACCATGGAGAAAACCGCTCCCTATTTGCCTGATACCATCGACATCATGGCTGTGGGCAACTTACCCAATGAGTTACCCAGGGATGCCAGCCGGTATTTTGGTGAACAGTTGATTAAACATGTGCTCAAAGACCTGATTGAAGGCGACAGCCCCATTATTGACCATGCTACCATCTTACAAAAAGGCAAGCTGACTCATCCCTATGAATACATGAAGGAATATGTGTATGGCTAAAGATGTAAATAGTAATCCTGTAACAAATCGACGAAGGCCTGGCTATATTGTTTGTCTTTGCTTTGAATGTACATTTCTTCTTCGATGACTAAAGCTTTGTTTGTTCCAATAAGGTACATAACCCTGAAATAATCATGGGCAGGTGTTTGGCGCACCCTCATTTTTCGATGAATGAACAGTCCATGGCTGTGAACCAGCGACTCCAGTACAACGGCTCGGTGATATGGAATTACAATAGCCGCTTTGCCATCAGCATGCAACAGCTTGCGGATGCTTTCCATCAAAATCGACAGTGTTAATCCAGTATCATGTTTTGCATCATTTTTGGCTGAATTGGATGAAAGCAAATCGGCTTCAAAGAAAGGAGGATTCGAAAAAATGAAATCATACTTACATGTTGAATGAAAATCCTGCAGGGCTGTGTGAATGACCTGTATCTGATGACTCCAAGGTGATTGTTGGATATTTTCTTTGGCTTGTATCGAAGCGGCTTCATTGACTTCCAATACATCGATGGGCAATGGGTGTTGCTGGGCCAGCATCAAGCCCAACAATCCTGTGCCGCCCCCTATATCCAACGCACGCTGCGTTGCATTCCACCGACTATGCTTACCCATCCAAGCACCAAACAAACAGGCATCAGTACACACTTTCATGGCACATCGATCCTGGCGGATGGTAAACTGTTTAAATTGGAAATATGAATTGGACAAGAGAAAAAATTAAACAACTAATAAATATCTAAACGCCTCAACAACTCAACATCTCAACTTCTCCTCTACCTCCATTCTGCCCGTGCGGTAGAAGCAATATCAATAGACGCAAAATCATTGGCCAAATATTTATAGTAACCGGTCATCGCAATCATGGCTGCATTGTCGGTGCAATATTCAAATTTGGGAATGTACACCTTCCAACCTTTCTCCGCACCCATTTGCTGAATGGCTTGTCGAAGGCCACTATTAGCGCTTACACCACCCGCAATACAAATGGATTGAATACCGGTCTCATTGGCTGCTCTGGACAGTTTGTTCAATAGAATGGTAATGATCCTATGTTGAACAGAGGCGCAGATATCTGGTAAATGTGCTTCAATGAAGGCGTTTCTTTCCGCTTCGCTCACCTGATGGGACTCTTTGTACACATGACTCTTGCCGGCATTTTGTAAAAAATACAAGATGGAAGTTTTCAAGCCCGAAAAACTAAAATCAAGCCCAGGAATATTGGGCTCCGGAAAAGTATACGCATGCGGATTCCCTTCTTTGGCATATTTGTCAACCAATGGGCCGCCGGGATAAGGCAAACCCAGTATTTTGGCAGTTTTGTCAAAAGCTTCACCTGCGGCATCATCGATAGTCTGGCCAATTACTTTCATTTGTAAAGGAGATTCACACAAAACAATCTGGGTATGACCACCACTGACGGTCAGGCACAAAAAGGGAAAATCAGGTTTTGGATCCTCAATCAGGTTGGCAATGACATGGGCCTGCATGTGGTGTACAGCAATCAATGGCTTTTGCAGGGACAACGCCAAAGACTTAGCAAATTGACCACCCACAAGCAGGGCGCCAATCAAACCCGGAGCTTGGGTAAACGCAATAGCATCCATATCATGAATTGAACAGCCAGCATTTTTCAACGCGACATCCACCACGGGGACTATGTTTTGCATATGGGCCCTACTGGCCAGTTCGGGCACCACACCTCCATATTGC
>CAZCCN010000164.1:2082-3539 GCA_964497085.1 uncultured Ferruginibacter sp. | reverse complement strand
TCCCGATGACTGAATTCGAAATATGGGCCGCATGAATGATGGATCCTTCTGCAATGATGGTCTGGTCAATGCTGCTTCCGCTGATTTTTGCCGGCGGCAACATCCTGGCCCGGCTATACACCATTTTGTTGTTGTCAAATAAATTAAAAGGAGGAATGTCAAGTGTCAAGGAAAGATTGGCTTCAAAAAATGAATAAATATTTCCAATATCTGTCCAATATCCTTCATACTGGAAACTGCTTACCTTGTAATGATTGATGGAATCAGGTATGATTTCTTTTCCGAAATCTGTGGCGTTCCTTTTTTCAGTTTCCAATAAATCAAACAGCACTTTCCGATTGAAAATATAAATTCCCATCGATGCCAGGTAATGTCTTCCTTGTTGGGCCATGACCGCTCCGGTATCACTGGTCCATTGGGGCAACAAGTCCTTGGAGGGCTTTTCTACAAAAGAAGTGATCATTTGTTCAGTATTGGATTTGAGGATACCAAACTCCGGCGCTTCTCTTTCGCCAACAGGAATGGTGGCAATGGTAATGTCCGCTGCTGTTTGCCGGTGGTGATCAAGCATATCTGCAAAATCCATCTGATACAACTGGTCACCGCTCAAAATCAAGACATATTCAAATTCGTTTTTTTCAATGTGTTTCAAGGATTGCCGAACGGCATCGGCGGTTCCCTGGAACCAACCCGGACTGTCCGGGGTTTGTTCGGCCGCAAGAATGTCTACAAAACCACTGCTGAAACCACTGAACTGATAAGTGTTTTTGATGTGCTTGTTCAAGGAAGCTGAATTGTATTGGGTCAATACAAACATTCTGTTGATGCTGCTATTGATACAATTGGAAATGGGAATATCTACCAATCGATACTTTCCGGCAATGGGTACAGCTGGTTTGCTCCTGGTGGCGGTCAGCGGAAACAGCCGGGTGCCTGCACCACCTCCCAAAATAACGGCCACTACTTTTTTACTGATCATATTGATACATTTTAAATTGAATTATGCAGATTGATACAAATCAATATAAGCTTGAGCGCTTTTTTCCCAGCTGTTGTTGATCTGCAGCATGCGTTGCCTCAATGCCTTGATGGTTGTTTTGTTTTGATACAAGGCGATACCTCGCTGAATCGATTGCACCATATCCTCCACACTGGCTTGCTCAAAACAAATTCCGAAGCCTGACGGATCCTCAAAATCAACCACCGTATCATTTAATCCTCCTGTTCTTCTCACCACAGGAATGGTGCCATAGCGTATGGCATAGAGCTGATTCAATCCACAGGGCTCTACCCTGCTGGGCATCAACAAAAAATCAGCTCCGGCATACATCTGATGGCTCAGTTTTTCATTGTACTGAATTTGAGAGTGGTAATACCCAAAACATTTTTTATGGATTTGCTGCAAAGCGTCCTCGATGGCCGGCTCCCCATTGCCCAGCACCAAACAACTGAATCCG
>CAZCCN010000164.1:0-1984 GCA_964497085.1 uncultured Ferruginibacter sp. | reverse complement strand
ACAAATCTGCCGCCTTTTCTCCTACCAGTCTGCCAATAAAAACAAACAGGGGCAGATTTGCATCCAATCCAAAAGCTTCACACAACGATTGTTTGTTGAGCAACTTGCCTTCTGTCACATCATCCTTTCCATAATGGTGATCAATGAATGGATCTGTTGCTGGGTCCCATACTTGGTAATCAATACCATTCAAGATGCCAATACATTTATTTATTTCGTGCTGAAAGAGTGATTCCAATCCATTAGAGGCCCTCACCAATTCTTTCATATAACCGGGACTGACGGTATTGACTTTGTCGGCACATTTAATGCCGGCAGCCAAGGGATTGATGGTGTGATTCCATTCCAACAAACCACGTTTCCATGGATCCCAGGAAGGGATATACGAACTTTTATCCCAGCCGATCCATCCCTGGTATTGAGCATTGTGGATGGTCAACACCGTTTTAACCTTAGACAAATTTGCGTATGCATAACAATGCTTCATCATGAATGGAATCAATGCTGCATGGTTATCATGGACATGCACCACATCGGGATGATGTTTCCAATGGCTGACCCACTCCATCACCGCTATCTGAAAAGCGACAAACCTTTCCACATCGTCATGGTAACCATACACTTTTTCCCGGTCAAGCAAACCATATATATCCACGCAATACAAATCAAAATGAAGTTGATTGTGCTTTTCTTTGATGATGGTAAAGGGCAAATGCATGGACCCCATTTGAAAGGATCCTTTGTGGACCACTTCCCACTGGTGGCTATATAAAAAGCGGGTACGATGCATGGGCATTACCACTTTCGCGATATGGCCCAAAGATTGCTGATAAGCGGGTAGCGCACCTACCACATCCGCCAATCCGCCGACCTTGGCCATCGGATAACATTCGGCACTCACATGCAAAATCTCCATATCAATCCCTAAATTTTCTTGAAATTAAGAAGGAACAGGGTAAGAAAAAAGAATCGGAATCAGATATGGTATAAAATCCTTCAATTTATTTTCTTGAAATTCAAAAAGATTGGTATTTTCAGCACTTAAACCAACCAACATGTCCGATTTTCAGCAAAAATCCAACACCACCACTCCAACCAATTACGGAGCATTGGGAACCTTGGTAACTGTTTTCTTTTTTTGGGGCTTCATTGCCGCTGGCAACAGTATTTTTATCCCCTTCTGTAAACATTATTTTGCCTTAGACCAATTTCAAAGCCAGTTGATCGATTTTGCCTTTTATACGGCATATTATATTGGAGCATTGGCCTTGTTTGCATATGGCTCTTTTGGAGGGAAAGACCTCGTAGGAAAATGGGGGTATAAAAACAGTATTGTATATGGTCTGCTGTTCTCTGCCTTGGGCGCTGCAGCGATGATTATTGCCGTGAATGCAAACACGTTTACCGGCATGCTGGTCGGTTTGTTTATCGTTGCCCTCGGCTTTTCGCTCCAACAAACCGCTGCCCAACCTTTTGCTATATCCCTTGGAGACCCTTCCACCGGCACCAGCCGTGTGAATTTGGGTGGCGGAATCAATTCCTTTGGAACCACCATCGGACCCATTGTGGTTGCCCTGGCCTTGTTTGGCACCACCGCTGCTGTTACGGACGAACAAATAGCTGCCTTGAGCTTGAGTAAAGTCATTGTATTGTATTCAGGTGTGGGTGGATTGTTTCTGGCGGCTGCCGCCTTGTTTTATTTTTCTAAGAAAGTGCCTGCTGGGATTCTGGAAGAAAAAACAGAGAAAGCCAACAAAGCTTTGTACACCTTGCTCATCATGACAGGTTTGTTAATCGTGATGTTTGCACCTGTTTTCAACAGTTACAAGACCGACTTATCATTGGCTTCCCCTGAAGCCGTTCATGCAATGAACGCATATAGACTAAAATGGTTACTGGGCGCTCTGGCGATTGTAGTGATTGGTTTGCTTTGGTCTAACATGAGTGCCGCCAAAAAAGCCGAAGGATGGGGCGCCATGCAATA
>CAZCCN010000163.1:488-3552 GCA_964497085.1 uncultured Ferruginibacter sp. | reverse complement strand
GAAAACATCTGTATGATGTGATCGCCAATATCAATAAACTAAGAGCCGATCCTTTGTACAAAGATTTGTTTACCCTTAACAATGTAAGTGGAGGCGATTATTTCAATTATTACATTGGTGATTATTATTTCAAGTCCATGATTATGAAGAGGGGCGCGGCCCAAATGGTGGTCGTAGGTAATTTTGATGTGGCGTATACTTCAGGCAATGTCACTTTCCCTAGTGCGGGTACTTGGTATGATTATTTATCAGGTGCAACTTTCAATGCTACAGGAGCGTCTCAGTCATTCAACCTGGCACCGGGCGAATACCATATCTATTTGAACCTAAGAATTTCATTGGTGCCTGCTTACGTATCCAATTTCTCAGGGGTGCATATTGAAGGCAACAATCGTTTGAACTGGAATGTCAGCAATGAGCAAAACCTGCATCATTATGAATTGGAAAGAAGTATTGATGGAAAAGATTTTGTTTCATTGGGGAATATAACAGTTACCGGTTCTGGTCAGTATAGTTATGTAGACAATACAACCACCCACGCCGTTCACTACTACAGGTTAAAATTGGTGAACCAGGATGGGTCTTACAAATACAGTACGGTTGTAAGATTGGCCTCATCAGGGATCAAGGCTACTTTTGTACAAGCCAGCCCCAATCCGTTTGCCGACCAATTGACTATTCAAATAGAATCAACAAAGACAGAAGAAGTAGTGATGTCTATCCAAGACATGAGTGGAAGGATGCTGATCAGGAAAAAACAAATGCTAAACACGGGTTTGAACACATTTGATGTGGCAGAAGCTAGTAAGTTTACACCCGGAGTGTATATGTTGCGTGTGATGGTAAATGGACAACTGCAATCCATTAAAATAGTGAAAAGCAAGTAATTGATCTCCTCTGGTCAGTCATCTTTGGTGTAAGGACACTAATATGAGAAAAAAGAATTTAACGGACGCAAAGTCACTCAAAAACATTCAGACAGAAGTGCAACACTACAACAAGGTTGCACTCTCTGTTGATTGTGTCATTTTTGGGTTTGACGAAAACAAGCTAAAGGTTTTATTGATTCGGTCCGATTTAAAAAAATTCAAAGACAAATGGTCTTTGCTGGGAGATCTGTTAAGTCCCAATGAAGATTTGGATGCAGCAGCATACCGAATTTTAAAAGAAAGAACCGGATTGGATGATTTGTTTTTAGAGCAAGTCAATACATTTGGTAAAATCAATCGCCACCCAGGGGGCAGGGTAGTGACGGTGGCCTATTATTCTCTGATCAACATTCTGCACCACCAGCTCAAAATCACCGATAACGAACTGCACTGGCACGACGTAGCCTCTGTAAAAGACCTTGCATTTGACCACCAAGCTATTTTCGAGTCCTGCTATCAAAGACTCCAAAAACGGGTTCAGGAGCACCCCCTCGGCTTTAGTCTATTGCCTAATAAATTCTCTCTCAGGGAGTTGCAAAACCTGTACGAAGCCATTTTGGGCGTCAAACTGGATAGGAGAAATTTCCGCAAAAAATTCTTTGCTATGGACTTTCTCGTTGATATTCAAGAGATTGAGAAGAATGTATCCCACCGACCCGGCAAATTGTATCAATTTGATTACAAAAAATATGAACTAAAGAAGAAGAAGTGGTCTGGGATTGACTTTTAGCCCTTTTTTTGGGCCGTTTAATTCTTTATCCCCTGATCCAAAGAAATTCTTAACAATTAGTTTATATAACCAAAAATCCACTATTTTGTGTAAAACTTACACACTCTTTTTTTATTCTAAAAAGAACAACAATTTATGAGAAGAACAATTACAAAATTCTTTTTGTCATTGCTTGCAGTACTATTTGTATCTGCCGCTGCAATGGCACAGAATGTGGTTACTGGTTCAGTAACAGATTCTAAAACAGGCGCAGCCCTTGCGGGTGTCAATGTGACCATCAAAGGCACTTCGACTACTGTACAAACAGCTTCCGATGGATCATTCAAAATCAATGCATCTGCCAAAGCAGGCTCATTGGTGGTATCTTATGTTGGATACAACACGACGAATGTTTCATTCAGTGGAAGCCCCTTGTCTATTTCTCTTGCGCAAGCAGAAAAGAAATTAGATGATGTGGTAGTTGTAGCCTATGGTACCAGAAGAAAAACAGATTTGACTGGTGCGGTAACACAGCTGTCCGCCAAAGATTTCCAAAAAGGAAACATCGCTTCATCTGAACAACTGCTGCAAGGTAAAGTAGCAGGTTTGGAAGTAACCACCGGTGGTGGTTCTGCTGGTGGAGGAAGTAAATTGCGTATCAGAGGCGGTGCTTCTTTGAATGCAAGCAATGATCCATTGCTTGTGATTGACGGGGTGCCTGTTGAAAGCAATGGCATCTCCGGTTGGGGCGACTATTTGAATACGCTTAATCCTGGTGACATTGAATCCAGCAGTATTTTGAAAGACGCTTCTGCAACTGCTTTGTATGGTTCTAGGGCTTCCAATGGTGTGTTGATTATCACCACTAAGAAAGGCACCAAAGGCAAGATGAAAGTAAATTTCAATACCCAAATGTCATTGGCCAGAATCAACAAATACATCGATGTTTTGTCTGCAGACGAATTGAGAAGCGTGATCAATGCAGATGCATTGGCTACCGGTAACAATACTTACAAGAATTTGTTGGGCGATCAAAATACAGACTGGCAAAAACAAATATTCCAGGATTCTTACAGCAACAACAATAACTTGAGTGTATCAGGTAATTATGCTGATGGCAAATTCAGTGTGCCTTACAGAATGTCTTTTGGTTATTCCAATCAGAATGGTATCCTTAAAACAGATCGCTTCGATCGTTTTACCACTGCCATGAATTTTGCTCCTAAATTCTTCCAGGATCATTTGTCTGTAAACATCAACGTGAAGTATAGCAACACCAAAAAGCGTTTTGCTGACGAAGGAGCGATTGGCTCTGCCGTATCTTTCGACCCTACTCAACCAGTGTATACAACAAATCCAAATTACGGTGGATATTATGAGTGGTTGCAATTGGATGGCAAGCCCATCGATTTGGCTACCCGCAATC
>CAZCCN010000163.1:0-471 GCA_964497085.1 uncultured Ferruginibacter sp. | reverse complement strand
TTGAGAAACAACAAATCAAACGTAAATCGTTTGGTGTCTAATGTTCAACTGGATTACAAGTTACACTTCTTGCCTGATTTGCATCTACAAGCCAACCTGGGCATGGACAGGGCAACTGGTAGTGGTAACGACAACATCAGTGCGTTGTCAGCCACCAACTACAAAACAGACGGACGATATACGCATTACGTACAAAAGAAACACAACTATTTGGCTGACGTTTCTATGTTCTATGCTAAAGAGTTGAAAAGCATCAACAGTAAAATAGATGTATTGGTGGGTCATAGCTACCAAGATTTCTATAGCAGAGACAGTAGCTATGCTTCCTATGGCGAGAATGGCCAGGTAATACCTACCAGCATCCCTACTTTTTCATACAACAAGCCTCAATACAGATTGGAGTCTTATTTGGGAAGGATGAACTTCAGTGTGGCAGATAAGTATCTTTTGACTGCTTCTATCCGTAGAGAT
>CAZCCN010000162.1:0-3564 GCA_964497085.1 uncultured Ferruginibacter sp. | reverse complement strand
CAAGATGAATTGCAGGAAGCTTGCTTTGTAGAAGCCATCTTTGGTTCCCAGGTTAATGAACAAGCGGGTATACCCATTGTCTCTTCTGTTAAAAGTTCTTTCTTTCCGACTGCCACTTGCATGGCCATTGTCTCTGAATGAATCGGTGTTCCTTGTCCTGCTGTCCATTTTCAAATTCAGGTCATCTGCGTTTTCGTAGTATTTCAGGAAATGATCAAATTCCAACGCGGCCACCCTTTGCAACACCTCTTCTTTTGACACCTGTTCGAATTTTTTCATTAAATCAGGCAAATAGGTTTCGTAATCTCCATGTGAAATATCGGTTTGAATCAATTTTTCCATGAAATGAAAAAACTGCTTTCTGCAAACATCTTTTCCCCTCGGAATATCCAGCTTGTGAAACTTGGCATTGATCATTCTTTCCAGCTGTTTGATTTTAAACAACTCTCTGCTGTGACAAATGGATAGACAAATACCACTCTTTCCTGCACGAGCGGTTCGACCACTTCTGTGGGTGTATACTTCCATATCATCAGGCAATTCATAATTGATGACATGGGTAATGCCGTCAACGTCGATTCCCCTCGCCGCCACATCGGTGGCAATCAGCAATTGCAACGTTTTGTTCCTAAAACGTCCCATCACTTTGTGCCGTCGTTGTTGGGTTAAATCGGCGTGTAAGGATTCAATATCATATCCGCCTTTGGACAAACGCTCCGATATTTCTTGTGCGTCTGCTTTGGTTCGGGTGAATATGATGCCATACATGCCCGGATTGAAATCAATCAATCTCTTCAGTGTTTCATACCGGTATTGGGCAGATGAAACATAGAACTGGTGGTCAATGTTGACATTGCCGCTGTTCTTTTTTCCCACGGTCACTTCCTTGGGAGAAGTCATAAAGTTTTTTGAAATCGCCCTCACTTCAGGGGGCATGGTGGCACTGAACAACCAAATACTTTCTCTGTTGATGGTGTTTTTCAATACAAAATCAATATCGTCTCTGAAACCCATGTTCAACATTTCATCGGCTTCATCCAATACTACATATTTTACTTTTTGCAGGTCAATGGCTTTTCTTTCAATCAAGTCAATCAAACGGCCGGGAGTTGCTACTACTATATGCACGCCTTTTTTCAGGTTGCGTATCTGCATCATGATAGAGGCGCCTCCATAGACAGCTTCTGTATGTACTCCCTTTACGTGTTTTTTAAAAGTTTGCAAATCGTTGGTGATCTGCAAGCACAATTCACGAGTGGGACAAACAATCAATGCTTGTGGAAATTTATCGGCTGCGTTGATCAGTTGCAACAATGGCAGACCAAAGGCCGCTGTTTTTCCGGTACCGGTTTGTGCCAGTCCCACAAAGTCTGTCGTGCCGGACAACAGGACGGGAATGGCTTGTTCTTGAATGGGGGTAGGATTGCTGAATCCAAGGTCGGTAATCGATTGTACGATTTCGGTTTTGAGGCCTAATGCTTCAAATGCGTTCATGATAAGTTTTTAATAATGATAGACCCGTATTGTTTCACCAATGCGTGATGTGGTCCAAAAAAAATGATTTTTTTGATGGTCACATGTGATGCTTCGGGCCGTTGGGGGAGATAAATCTTCAGTAGAATGGGGCTTTAAGCCGATAATCAACAGCAACTGAGCATGTCATGTAATTCTCAGTTATACATTTGTATGCCGCAAAGGTACATTTTTATTTCGAATGCACCAAACTGGGTATTTGTAGGTGGTCTGACTGCTATTGTATCGTATTTGATGCAACAATCGTTAATTTTATGTTTGAGTATTTATTCAATTCAACTCAATAAATGATAGCATATGCGTACAAAATTTTTTTTCGTTTTGTTGATGGTCATTTGCAGTAATTACATTGTCCATGCACAAAAATTTCAATTCGGTATCAAAGCCGGGGCCAATATCAATCAAATAGAAGGCCAGCAATTGAAACAATCATTTACATTTGGTTACCATGCGGGTGTATACGGAAGCATTGCGTTGAGCAAAACCATCCGCATCCAACCCGAAATATATTATAGTCAGGTGAATCATGATACAGCCGCCAGTTTTTCGGCCCTGTACCAATTGTCAGGTGCCAAAGCCATTTCCTTTGGCTATATCAATATTCCTGTATTGCTCAATATTCAAACAGGTAAGATTCTCAGCATTCAAGCTGGCCCCAGTTTTGGGATTGTTGCCAATACCAATGTTTCAGTGCTGGCAAACGGACAGGATGCCCTTCGGAATGGAGATTTTTCTGTGGTGGCCGGATTGCAAGCCGCTTTTGCACGTATGAATGCCTATGCCCGCTATCAGGTAGGGGTAACCTCAATCAATGATGTGCCCAATCAGGACAAGTGGAAAAGTCAAACGATACACATCGGTTTGGGGCTAAGGATCTTGTAATCAGGGACGCAGGACCACATAAGTTCCGTCCGCATTTATTTTGATGACGGTACTGGGACTGCCAGGTTCCTGTTCATCTTGTCTGTGACGAACAACATAATCAACATTTGATTTGATGGCGTTGTCAATGTCCTGGAAAACTTGTGGTGGGGGATAGCCAGAGATATTGGCAGAAGTGGATACGATGGGTTTTCCAAATGCCTTGATCATTGCTTGACAAAATGGATCTTTCACAATCCGGATGCCAATGCTTCCATCCTGGTTTATGACATTCTTGGCCAAATGAATGGCTTGTTGATAGATGATGGTGACGGGTTTGTTGATGCCTTTGATATAGTCATACGCTTTCAATCCCTTTTCATGGGTGTATTGAAGGATGTCTTCTTCCTCTGCCATCAACACAATCATGCTTTTTGCTTCCCTCCTGTTTTTGAGGTCGTAAATCCTGGCAACCGCTTCCGCATTGGTGGCATCGCAACCTATGCCCCAGATGGTATCGGTAGGGTATAAAATGGTGCCGCCATTTTGCAGCACTTTCACACATTGTTTGATGTCATCGTCCATGATCATGCATCAAATGTACATAAACATCCATTACGGCTGCAGCACACCGGTCTGCCCGGAAGCGTTGGGCTTGTTCAATCCCTTTTTGTTGGAGTGACAGCGCCCAATCAGGGTCTTGTACAATCTTTTCCATCGCCTGGACGATGGCTGCCGGTTGGTAGGGATCTACGTAGACGGTTGCTGTTCCGCCCACTTCGGGCATGCAGGACACATTGGACGTAATCACGGGGATACCGCTGGCCATGGCTTCCAGGATGGGAATGCCGAAACCTTCAAAGACCGAAGGATAAATCATGGCGGCGGCTGATTGATAGATAGCGGGGAAGTCTTTAAAATCGAGTGATTGGCCTGGAGCCAGTGTGTCATACAGAAATATGACCCGATCGGTCAAGTTGTTTTTTTGCACAAAAGTTTTTACCGAAGTCAGGTATTTGCCTCCCTGTCCAATCACCACCAGGGGGAGCCTGGTGTCAGGGGACTGCAGGCACATGGCCTTGCAAAGATTCAACAGGTTCTTTCTTTCAATCACAGAGCCCCCATACAAAAAAAACGAGGCAGGGAGTTTGTATTTTTTTTGAATGATTT
>CAZCCN010000161.1:0-3584 GCA_964497085.1 uncultured Ferruginibacter sp. | reverse complement strand
GCTTAAGTACTTTGCTAAAATAAATCTGGTTGAGTGCCGCCTTTGTGCGGCACTTTTCCTAGGTGCCGGTAGGCTTTTTCTGTTGCTTCTCTGCCCCTAGGGGTGCGCATGATAAATCCCTCTTGAATCAAAAAAGGCTCGTACACTTCTTCCAGGGTACCTGGTTCCTCTCCAACTGCTGTGGCGATGGTCGTAATGCCTACCGGACCGCCTTTGAATTTTTCGATGATGGCATGTAAGATGCGGTTATCCATTTCATCCAATCCGTGTTCATCGACATTCAAGGCTTTGAGTGCATGTTTGGTGATATCCATGTCAATGACGCCGTTGCCGATTACCTGTGCAAAGTCACGCACCCTTCTCAGCAAGCCATTCGCAATCCTTGGCGTACCCCTGCTCCTTCTTGCAATTTCAGCAGCAGCATCTTTGTTGATGTTGGTTTGAAGGATACCCGCGCTGCGTAGCAGAATGTTTTGTAACGTATGGGCATCATAATACTCAAGCCTTGCTTTGATGCCAAACCTAGAGAGCAAGGGGGCAGTCAACAGGCCGCTGCGAGTGGTAGCGCCAATCAAGGTAAAAGGGTTTAAGGTAAGTTGTACACTCCTTGCATTGGGACCGCTATCGATCATGATATCAATGCGGTAATCTTCCATTGCTGCATAGAGGTATTCTTCTACCACAGTGCTTAACCGATGAATTTCGTCTATGAACAGTACATCGTTGGGCTCTAAATTGGTCAGCAAGCCGGCCAAATCACCGGGCTTTTCAATAACTGGGCCAGAGGTTTCCTTGATGTTGACACCCATCTCGTTGGCTACAATCCTGGAGAGGGTAGTTTTACCCAATCCGGGCGGGCCGTGGAACAAAATATGATCCAATGCCTCGCCCCTCATTTTGGATGCTTTGATAAACACTGAAACATTGTCAATGATCTGTCCCTGGCCGCTGAATTCGCTGATATAACCCGGGCGAATGTTGTTTTCAAACTCCTTGTCGGCAGATTGCAATGAATCCTTATGGCTATTTAAATTGGGATTCCCCATGGATGACTGGTTGTTTTGTGTAAAACTAAACATTAATCGGGTAATAATGATGAGAACAGGGCAACAAAGCATGAGACAACGACTTCTCCATGCCTCTCAAATCGAGATTTGGCCATTTGTCAAGAGAGGAAGGGGTATTTTTGAAAATCTGATTAGCTTTACAGCATTCTATGTTAAAACGAATTTCCATTTACTGGTGGTGTCAAATAGCGGGGTGGACGACCTTTGCAGCCATCAACCTGTTTTTTGTGCTGACTTTTGGCAAAGTAGACCCATTGTACTTTCCAAGTTTGTTCCTGGCGATGTTGGCAGGTGTTTTGATTACGCACATCATGCGATGGAACATTCTTCAGTTCAATGTATTGCAAAAAACATTAGGCAAGCAAATCATTCTTTTATCTCTTTTTACGATTCTTTTTGCCCTCCTGTTGGGGTTGACTTCTGAAACAATCGATTCAATCATTCAATACCATCCGGAAAGATTAAAAAAATACACGCAGGCGGAAAGAATTTTTTTGAGCAGTTTCAGTTCCTTGTGGATACTGCTGGTGTGGAACATGTTTTATTACATTTACCACTTTGTTGAAAGAAACCGTCGGCAGCAATTGGATACCCTTCGATTGGAAGCGATGGTCAAATCGCTGGAATTAAAAACCATCAAGGCACATATCAACCCGCATTTTATTTTCAATTCGCTCAACAGCATTCGGGCATTGGTAGATGAAAATCCTACCCGAGCACGCACCGCCATTACGGAGCTGAGCAATATTCTTAGAAGCAGCATGCAAACTGAAAAAGTGGAAACGGTATCGCTGCAACAGGAGCTGAACATCGTGAAAGATTATTTGGCTTTGGAACAAATCAGGTTTGAAGACCGATTGCATATTGAATTTCACATCAGTGAACCAACCCTCAGCCAACCCATTCCACCGATGATGTTACAGACACTCGTCGAAAATGCCATCAAACATGGCGTGAGTAAGGAAATCAACGGAGGTTTTATTAGAATCAAGTCGAGCTTTGTTGACAATGCCCACCAGCTGATTGTTCAAAACTCCGGACGCATTTGTGACAAGGCTCATCAGAACGAGGAGGGCTTTGGCATCAAAAGCACAACCGATCGGTTGAATTTGCTTTACAATGGTCAGGCCTACTTTGAAATTGCCAATGTGCCAAACGAAAAAGTGGTGGAATGTAAAATCATCATGCCTATCAATCCTTAACAGAATCGAAAATTAGAGACACCATGTACAGAGCCCTGATCATAGACGATGAGCGATTGGCCAGAAATGAATTGAAAAAACTCCTGGAAGAGGTTTCGGACATAGAAGTCGTTGGGGAGGCGGCCAATGCCAACGAAGGCATTGAAAAAATTGAATCCTTATCACCCGACCTCGTTTTTTTGGATGTTCAAATGCCCAACAAAACGGGCTTTGAAATGCTGGAAGCCATTGAAAGAGCGCCGAAAGTCATATTTACTACTGCCTACGATGAATTTGCATTGAAAGCTTTTGAATTCAACGCACTGGATTATCTGATGAAGCCGATTGATCCCAAAAGACTGGGAGAAGCCCTGCACAAGCTGCAACAAACGGAAGAAAAAGAAACCAGTTCATTGGGCAACCACTCTAAAGGCTCGCTCACAGCAAACGATCAGGTGTTTGTAAAAGACGGAGAACGCTGCTGGTTTGTAAAACTGGCTGAAGTGAGGTTGTTTGAAAGTGTCGGCAATTATGCCAAAGTGTATTTTGGAAACAACAAGCCACTCATTTTAAAATCACTGAATGCCTTGGAAGAAAGACTGGACGAAAAAACATTTTTCAGGGCCAATCGGAAGCAAATCATCAACTTAAGGATGATTGAAAAAGTTGAACCCTATTTTAATGGAGGCTTGTTACTAGATTTGATGGGAGGAGAAAAAATAGAAGTCAGCAGAAGACAGGCGGTGAAGTTCAAAGAAATGATGAGCTTGTAACCATTTACTTATTTTGCTTTGACCGCAGATATTTGATGTATGGCAGCAGCCATTTCCTTGATTAAAACAGGATCTTTTTCGATGGCATTGCCTACCACAATCACATCAGCCCCTGCTTTGCCGTTCAAGTAAGCTTTTTCCGGATCAACAATGCCGCCTCCGACAATGAGTGGCACCTCGATACACGAAGCCACTTGCTGAATCATTTCTTCTGAAATGCATTTTTTGGCGCCACTGCCGGCATCCATATAAATCAGTTTCATCCCCAACATCTCTCCCGCCATGGCTGTGCACATGGCAATTTCCTTTTTATCGGAAGGCAATGGTGCCGCGTTGCTGATATAAGAAACCGTGGTGGGGGCGCCTCCATCAATGACCATATAACCCGTAGGTATCACTTCCAATCCGCTTTGTTTCACAATGGGTGCAGACACCACATGCTGACCAATCAGCAATTCAGGGTTCCGACCGCTGATCAAAGAAAGATATAATAGTGCATCGGCATGCGGGGTCACTTGAGAAGGACTGCCAGGAAAAAGAATCACTGGGATGTTGCAATGCCG
>CAZCCN010000160.1:0-3591 GCA_964497085.1 uncultured Ferruginibacter sp. | reverse complement strand
TTATACTTGTCCAACGTAGCAGACCAGACTGAATAAGTTTCATTAAATAGTCGGCCCGTATCCAGTGTGAAAATGCTGATCGGAGCTTTTGCTACAGCGATTGCATCAGTAATTACCTGATCTTCCATCCCAAAGCTGGAAGAAAAAGTCACCTGCCCCGGATAAAGTTGTGCAACTTCAATTAACATAGTAGTCAGATCCAGACCCGACAATTGTTCATTCAAACGGGAGACTTCCGCATGATTCACACTCATAGCAAAGAATACCGCACTGTACAATGCATACCAGTCCTGGTGATCAAGTTCAATGTCAAATGCTTCCACAATTCTTGCTATTCTTTGTTCATTCAGTGTGCCCACTACTGGCAATGCGCCAAGTTTAATTAACAATGCAACTGCAACTGACTCCAGATCTGCCTTATACCTGGCTGCAATGGAAGAGAGCAAGTTCCTGAGTTGAACATTTTTTTCACTCTTCCCTTCAGCTATCAAGCCATCCGCCAATGGAGACAGGGCAAGAGGACGCATGTATCTTTGCTTGATATAATCAATTTGTCCGTTATCAAATGCTGCAGTATTGAGCAAATTCAGTTCAACATGGTTTGAAACAATCGGACTCCGGAGTCGTGAGCTCAGCAACTGATGCTGAAAGACTGAAAAATTCACAATACCGATATGCCTGATTTTTCCTGCATTTTTTAATTGTTGCAACGCTATCGCAGTTTCATCCAGATCTGAAATTGGATCCAGCTGGTTCAGCAAAAAAACATCTATGTAATCTGTTTGCAGGTTATTCAAGGATTGCTCCACGCTTCGGCGGATGTGTTCTGCGGAGGTATTGTAATGCCTTAACCTGTATTCTGGTCTGGAATGATGCGGCAGATTCGTACCACACTGACTAAACAAAACTATTTCCTCACGCTTTAATCCGGATTTCGAAAAAACTTCACCAAAAACCCGCTCACAGGAATATCCGCCATAAAAATCTGCATGGTCAAAAGTATTGATCCCGAGTTCATAACAACGGTTAAGAATCTTGGTGATTGCATCAGCATTTACTTGTTCCTCCTGCCAGCGGTGAAAACCATATATTGCCGGAGAAACTTTGGGACCAGAATCGCTCAGATAGGTTTTATTCATGATATACACTTTGCTGAAATATTGTCTACTTTTTTAATAGACTTTATGTATTGGCAAATATATTGCAGATTTTTATTTGTCCACTCACCAGATAGACTTTTTTTAAAAAATTCGTATGATGATCCGTATACTCCAGAAAATAACAAGCAATCCAAGTAACAGAGATGCGGTTTTCCTCGGCAATTTACCAGCCAGTCTGGCTGCAAATGGAGCGGCAATAAATCCTCCTGTTATTAGCGCAAGTATGGTTTGCCAGTGCCCAATTCCAATCAGCTGAAAAAATGTAAGTGCACTTGCGAATGTTACAAAGAATTCAGTCAGACTAACTGTGCCAACCGTGTATTTATGGCTTCGGCCACCATTGATCAGGGTTGTGGTAACGATAGGGCCCCATCCTCCCCCGCCAAAGGAATCAAAAAATCCACCTACTGCGGCAAGCAGGCTGTATTTCCTGAACTTATTCACTATTGGTGCAGACCTGAAAGCATTATAAATAAACCTGAACCCAAGCAACAGGGTGTAGACCGCAATAAGCGGACGGATAAATCTGCTGTAATGTTCACCCAGATAAACAAGCATGACTGCACCCAAAATTGCCCCAAGAACTCCGGGTATAACCAGGCGCCAGAACAGCTTCATATTGACATTACCAAATTTATAGTGACTGATACCAGATGCCCCACTTGCAAAAATTTCTGCAGTATGAATACTTCCACTGATGGCAGCTGTATTAACGCCTGTTGATAACAATACAGAAGAACTTGCCACACCGTATCCCATTCCCAATGCACCATCAATCATTTGGGCGAAAAAGCCTGCCAGCAAAATCCATTTAAAATTATCATCAAGTTCTCCGTAAAAATCAAGCGCACTTCCCGCCAACTGCTTTATGGGGATGTAAGTAAAAAAGAAATAACCCACAATCATGAAAATGAATGCAAGGGATGAATTCCTAACCAGTCGGAACCACTTTTGCCTGCTGGCTGATTCTTCATCTTCCACAAGCGATTTGGTCAATTCATTCAGTTTTCGGACCTTGAAATTAAAGTCCCCACCAATTTTATCCCTGATCTTATTGACATGCTGCAGCAGGCTGTCCATCTCATCTGGTAATGCCTCTTGCAATACTTGTTTTAATCTTTTAGCAACGGTTGGAGACTTGCCATTTGTGGAAATGGCGATTTTTAAATTACCCTTCTTCACAATGCTTCCCAGGTAAAAATCACAGAGTTTAGGCGTATCTGCCACATTGACGAGCAAATGCCTGGATTTGGCCAACTCGCGTATGTTGACATGAAGTTCTTTGTCGTCTGTAGCCAGTACAACCAGGTCCCTGCCATTCAGGTCGTTCTCCTCAAATTTTCTCTCGACCAATATCAATTGAGGATGTGCAGCCACCAAATTGAAGATTTCCTTGCGAATGAGAGGTGCAACAACAGTAACATTAGCAGCAGGTGAATTGCCCAGGATCGACTCCAGCTTCTCCAATCCCACATTTCCGCCACCCACCAAAAGAACATCCAATTGCTCCAATTTTAGAAAAACAGGGTACAGCCGATTTTCATCTGAGCTTACTTCCCCTAATGAAGATATTGAATCAACCATGACATTCATTTTTAGGCAGCTCCATAAGTCTATCATTTATGTAGATTGCAAAAGTATGCATTCCCTATCATTAACATAGACTTTTAATGCTGAATTCTTACCTATTTTTATGGAATGATGGGTATAGTTAAGTTTTCCCAATATGAGAATAATCTGGATGAGCTAAGAACCCGTATAGCGCCCACTCCGAGTGGATTCCTGCATGCCGGCAATATTTTTTCCTTTGTCGTTACAGCTGGCCTGGCCAGGGATTTGGGGGCTAAAGTATTACTCAGGATTGATGACCTTGACCAGGATAGGGTCAGGGAACCTTATCTGAACGATATATTTGAGACCCTTCGTTTATTGGAAATCAACTGGACAGAAGGCCCTGCCGATACTGATGACTTTATATCCAACTGGACGCAGTTAAGCAGACTGGATTATTATCATCAAACGCTGGAGGCATTAAAAAACTCGGGCCTGGTATTTGCCTGCAAGTGTTCAAGAAAGCAGGTTGGTGAAACCAATAACGGTATTTATCCCGGAACCTGTGTGAACAAAAAGATTGATCTAGACAGCAAGGATGTGTGCTGGCGCTGGAAACCATCTATAACAGAACAGGTGTATCTTCAGGATTACGCCAAAGGAACAATCTGCCACAGTTTTCCTGAAAGCCAACAGCATTTTGTAATCAGAAAAAAAGATGGAAAGCCTGCTTACCACCTTGCATCAGTACTGGATGACAATTATTACAAAGTAAACCTCATCGTAAGGGGAGCCGACCTCTTTGAGTCAACACTTCTTCAGCTGCACCTGGCAAAGTCAATGGGACTATCGTCATTTGAAAAATCAATCTTTTTCCATC
>CAZCCN010000159.1:0-3653 GCA_964497085.1 uncultured Ferruginibacter sp. | reverse complement strand
AAAGCACTTAAATCCAAGAGAAGTATATACCCAGTATTTGATTGAAAACGGCGAGCCCGATGCCAAGCAGTTGGCCAAAGACATGGAGCAGCGTTTTTTAAAGGACTTACAAGATCGGTTAGACGAAGTAAAGCAGCATCCGCTGCCCTATACCTTCCAAAAGTCGGAATTATGGTGGCAAAGCCTTCGCAAGGCTACCCCTGAAGACTTTTTGACTTCGCCTGAAACAGCCATTCCCGCTCAATCGGTTAAATCATTGTTTGATCAACTCATGCAATGGCCTGCTGATTTTAAGCCGTTGAAAAAGGTAGAGAAGCTCATTCAGGATAAAATCAAATTGTTTGCCGATCAACAGAAAATCGATTGGGCCACTGCCGAATTGATGGCATACGCCAGTTTGATGAAAGAAGGCAAGGATGTGAGAATGAGCGGACAGGATGTGAAAAGAGGCACTTTCAGCCACAGGCATGCTGTGTTATTTGATGAAAAAACCAATACACAACCGATTGGAAGGGTTTTCTGAAAACCAGTCCCGCTTTAGAATATTCAATTCATTGTTGAGTGAATACGCAGTTTTGGGTTTTGAATATGGGTATGCCATGGCCAATCCCAATGCCCTGGTATTGTGGGAGGCACAGTTTGGCGATTTTTCAAACGGCGCCCAAATCATCATTGATCAGTTTATTGCTGCCGCTGAAACCAAGTGGCAACGTATGAACGGAATGGTTTTGTTGTTGCCACATGGCTATGAAGGGCAGGGTCCTGAGCACAGCAGCGCCAGAATGGAACGTTTCCTGCAACAGTGTGCTGAGCTGAACATGGTGGTGACCAACATCACCACAGCGGCCAACTTCTTCCACGCACTGCGCAGACAAATTGCCTGGCCGTTCAGAAAACCATTGATTGATTTTACGCCCAAGGCCAATCTGCGCCATCCGGGCAGTTACAGCGAATTGTCAGAATTCACCAAAGGTGGATTCAAAGAAGTGTATGATGATGCCACGGTGAAAGATTCCGCTACCATCAAAAAAGTTCTCATGTGTTCGGGTAAAATATATTTCGACTTAGAGGAAAAGAGACAAAAGGAAAACCGGAACGACATCGCCATTGTTCGGATTGAACAATTGTATCCTTTGCCTCAACATCAGTTGGACGCCTTGTATAAAAAATATGCCAAAGCCATCTGGTATTGGGTGCAGGAAGAACCCCTCAATATGGGAGCAGCCACCTACATGCGCATGAACCTGAAAAACATTCATTTCTACATCATCAGCAGGCAAGCAACGGCAGCCACCGCTACGGGCTATGCTAAAATTCACGCAAAAGAACAGGCCGAAATCATTCAAGCTGCATTGACAATCTAATGTCGCTTACCAATCGACTAAGGTCCTATACAAAAGTGTAACACAGTATGTTTCAAAATTTAACTGAGCGCTTAGAAAGTGCATTCAAAAATATCAAAGGGCAGGCAAGGATTACCGATTTAAATATTGCCAACACAGTAAAAGACATTCGCAGGGCATTGGTGGATGCCGATGTCAACTATAAGATCGCCAAAGAATTCACAGACAAAGTGAAAGAAAAAGCGATTGGCTCCAAAGTATTATTGGCAGTGAATCCGGGCCAGCAGATGGTGAAGATTGTACAGGATGAATTGACCGAACTCATGGGTGGCCAGGAAAGTGTTTTCAATACCACGGGCAACCCCGCTATTATTTTAATTGCCGGTTTGCAAGGAAGTGGTAAAACAACTTTTAGCGGCAAGTTGGCACATTACCTCAAAACAAAAAAAGGCAAATCACCCTTGCTAGTGGCAGGCGATGTGTACAGGCCAGCGGCCATTGACCAGCTCGAGGTCTTGGGCAATCAGATTGGGGTGGACGTGTTCAGCGAAAGAGAAAATAACAATCCTGTCTCTATCGCACAGCATGCCATTCAAGCCGCCAAAGCCAAAAACAAAAATGTCATCATCATCGATACCGCGGGTCGCTTGGCGGTGGATGAAGTGATGATGCAAGAAGTAGCCGATGTAAAGGCGGCGGTACAGCCCCAGGAAATATTGTTTGTAGTGGACAGTATGACCGGGCAAGACGCCGTGAACACGGCAGCCGCTTTCAATGAACGACTTGATTTTACCGGTGTGGTCCTGACCAAACTTGATGGCGACACCCGGGGTGGTGCGGCATTGTCAATCAAGTACACCGTCAACAAGCCCATTAAGTTTAGCAGCAGTGGCGAGAAAATGGAAACACTCGATGTGTTCTATCCCGAAAGAATGGCCCAGAGAATCCTGGGCATGGGTGACATCGTGAGTTTGGTTGAAAAAGCCCAGGAGCAATTTGATGCGGCCGAAGCAGCCAAGTTGGAAAAGAAAATCAGAAAAAATCAATTTGATTTTGAAGATTTCAAAGTTCAAATCCAACAAATTCAAAAAATGGGCAACCTCAAAGACCTGATGGGTATGATTCCTGGTGTGGGAAAGCAAATCAAAGATTTAGAAGTAAACGATGACGCCTTCAAAGGCATTGAGGCCATGATCAATTCAATGACCATGGAAGAACGCCGCAATCCTGATATCATCAATCCAAGCCGTAAGCAACGCATTGCCAAAGGCAGCGGAAAAGACCTTGCAGAACTCAACCAGTTCATCAAGCAGTTCGATCAAATGAAAAGTATGATGAAAATGATGAACAAAATGCCAATGGGTAAAATGCCTGGCATGGGTATGATGGGCAAGCGGTAATGCTATTTAGCACATTGATAATCATAATTTTAAGTGAGAAGGCCGATTGTCGATTCTTGATGCCTGTCAGGTCAACCCCCACTTAATATTTTCTCTTTTTTCTATTTCTCTCCTCAAAATGTACTATCTTCGCCCTCCCTTTTTCTAAAGGGATAAACCCTATTGTTCACAACCAAGAAAATGTCTATTTTTTATGGCTGTTAAAATGAGATTACAAAGACATGGTTCCAAGAAGAGACCATTCTACTTCATTGTCATTGCGGACGCTCGTAGTCCACGCGATGGAAAATTTATCCAAAAATTAGGTTCTTACAATCCTTTGACGGTTCCTGCAACGATACAGGTAGATCGCCAAAAAGCATTGGACTGGCTGCAAAAAGGTGCTCAACCCACTGACACTGTTCGCCGCATCCTTTCTTTCAAAGGCGTATTGTATCTAAAACATTTGTTACGTGGTGTTAGCTTAGGCTTGTTTGACGAAGCTGCTGCTATGGAAAAGTTCACCAAATGGATGGCAGAACACGAAGCCCAGGTGGCCAAGCGTCAAGGTGCGCACAAGAAAGCGCGCATGGAACGTCGCAACGCACCCGTGGTGAAAAAAGTGGAAGCAGCTGCCCCTAAGGTGGAAGATGCTCCAACGCCTTCAGAAGTAGCAGAAGATGCTGCAGAAGAAACCAAAACAGAAGAATAAGTTTACAATCTGTTTGATACCATATGAAGTCTCGCTTGTAGCGGGACTTTTTTTACATCCAAGCTTCCATCTGAAAAATTGTAACTTGCAAACCATGTCGCAGTATTTTAAAATAGGCAAATTGGCTGCCAGTTTTGGATGGCAGGGCGTACTGGTGTTGCAACACAGCTTGGGCAATCAAACTTCCTTACAAGGATTGCAAGCCATATATATCGAAGC
>CAZCCN010000158.1:0-3659 GCA_964497085.1 uncultured Ferruginibacter sp. | reverse complement strand
CTTGATGGGTCTTTTACGGGCCATGCTGACAAAATATCCTTATTTTCGCTACTGTCAGACTAGGAATTTATGTACGCTTATTTGCAGGGTCAATTTACACACAAAAGTCCGGCGCAGGTTTATCTGGATGTAAACGGCGTGGGATACGAATTGAACATCAGTTTACATACCTATTCTGCCATTCAGGGCTTGCAAGGCGGCCGGTTGTATACCCATCTACAGGTGAAAGAAGACGCCCATGTCTTGTTTGGCTTTTTTGATAAAGAAGAGAAAGACATATTCTTGTTGTTAATAGGCGTATCAGGCATCGGTGCCGCTACCGCCAGGATGATGCTTTCCTCTATGAAACCGGAGGAAATTCAACGTGCCATCATGCAGGGAGACGTTAAATTGATTGAGCGGGTGAAGGGAATAGGGAAAAAGACAGCCGAAAGACTGGTACTTGAGTTGAGGGACAAAGTTGGCAAACACACTGGATCACAAGACATCTTGTCGGGAACGGAAACCCGAATTGAACAAGATGCATTGATTGCGATGACAGCACTCGGCATCACTAGGACGCAGGCCGAACAATCCATACAGAAAGTCATGCGCGCGGAACCAGGTATGACTGTTTTAGAAGATTTAATTAAAAAAGCACTAAAAGCCATTTGAGAAAATTCTACCTTAATTAATTCGCCGAATGTTGCTTACAAAAAATCTTGCTATCCTGCTTGGGAAGCTGTCTATTCATGTGCTTTTGCTTTTGCTGATGAGTCAGGAACAAAGCATAGCGTCTACTCCTTACAAACCATACTCAGCTGATACCATTATCAATCCAGTTTTGCATTATCCCCTATACGACAACAGGGGAGATCGTTTGTCAGGAGCCCCTTCCAATGCTTTTGAAGCCTTTCAACCGTCCAATTTCAAAGATTCTGTGGTGTACGACTATACATTGCACAAATATGTTTTGTATGAAAAAATCGGCAATAAATATTACAAAACGCCCACCACTTATTCGTTTAACGAGTACTGGCAATTGGTGAATCGTCAAGCCGAAATCGAATATTTTCAAAAGCGCGCGAACACCACCAGTATTTTAAACAGAGGCAAATTCATCAAGCCAAAACTTTCTTTGACCGACAATCTTTTCAATCGCCTGTTTGGCAATGGCAAAATAGAAATTGTGCCTCAAGGGAATGTTGACATAGCTGCTGGATACCAAGGTCAAAGAATAGACAACCCGACCTTGCCTGAACGAGCCAGGAAAAATGGTGGCTTGGATTTTCAGATGAACGCGCAACTGAACGTGAATGCCAACATCGGAGACAAGCTCAAATTTCCCATCAACTACAACACATTGGCCAATTTTGATTTGGACAACCAGTTGAAGTTGGATTATACTGGCAAAGACGATGAAATCTTGAAGCGGTTTGAAGCCGGAAACGTTTCCTTTCCCGCACGAGGCACATTGATTCCAGGTGCACAACAATTGTTCGGTGTCAAAACCCAGTTGCAATTCGGTAAGCTTTACATATCTGGTGTATTGGCCAATCAAAAGTCTCAACGTCAAAGTGTGAACCTGCAAGGCGGTACCGCTTCCACGCCATTCGAAATCAAAGCTGATGAGTATGAAGAAAACCGCCACTTTTTGGTGGCGCAGTATTTCAAGGATAATTACAACAAAGTAATGTCCAATTTGCCTGCCATCACCGCGCCGGTGCAAATCTTGCGCATGGAAGTATGGGTGACCAACAAAACAGGCGCTACCATCGATACCAGAGACATTGTGGGATTGTCGGATTTAGCAGAAGTGAATCCTTATTTGGCACCACCCATTGTCAATGTCTTGACCGGGCAGGCTGTTCCGTCCAATGCCACCAATGACTTGCTTTCTAAAATCATCAACCAAGCCGGTTCACGCAATCCTGCATTGGTGTTTAACAATCTCCTCAACCTGGGTTTGAATCCGGTGCAGGATTTTGAAAAGACTTTTGCCCGCAAACTCGATTCTACGCAATATTCATACAATCGCCAATTGGGTATGCTGTCCCTCATGCAACCCTTACAACCCGATGAAGTATTGGGCGTGGCCTATCAATACTCTTACAATGGCAGAATTTACCAAGTGGGTGAATTTTCTCAGGATGTTCCACCAGACAGCAGTGCCGCCACTCAAAAAGTGCTGTTCTTAAAATTATTAAAAGCGACATCCCAAAGGCCTGCGCTTCCCATTTGGGGTTTGATGATGAAGAATGTGTATACCATAGGTTATGGCACACTCTCTGCAACAGATTTCAAACTGGATGTGCTCTATCAGGAGCCTGGTTTGGGTGCCAAGCGTTACTTCCCTTATGGAGACCAGAACCTCGGTGCACCCATTATTTCCATGATCAATTTGGACCGACTGAATAGCCAGTTGGATCCACAGCCAGATGGGGTCTTTGATTTTGTAGAAGGTTTCACCGTGGTGTCACCTTACAGCAGGGTGGTATTTCCTGTCCTCGAACCATTTGGAAGGGACCTGGCTGCCAAAATGTATGCGACCCCGCCAGTAACGGCAAAGGATACACTATACTATGCGCTGTATGATTCCATCAAAGCAGTTGCACAACAATATCCCAATCTCAATCGTTTTGTACTCAAAGGAACAGCCAAGACATCCGGCTCCTCTGATATCAGCATTGGATACAATATTCCAAAAGGCTCTGTGATTGTGACGGCTGGTGGCAGAACATTACAAGAAGGGGTGGATTATGACATCAACTATGATTTGGGAACCATCAAAATGACCAACCAGGCCATTCTCAATGCAGGATTGCCGGTACAAGTGAATTTTGAAAACAATGCCAGCTTTGGGTTGCAACAGAGAAATTACCTGGGTCTTCGATTGGATTATCTGGCCAAAACCACAGCCAAAGAACAGTTGTCGTTTGGGGGCAGCTTGGTTCGATTGGGCGAACGCCCCTTCTTTACCAAAGTCAATTACAACGAAGAGCCGATTCGAAATGCCATGTATGGCATGGATGTAAATTATCGGAAAGAAATGCCTAGGCTGACTAAGTTTTTAGACAAGCTTCCATTTTATAGCACCACAGTGCCCTCCACCATCAATGCCTATGCAGAAGGAGCCATCCTCAAACCTGGCCATGCGCCACAGATTGGTAAAGGAAGCAATGGTTTGGTGTACATCGATGATTTTGAGGGAAGCAGATCGGGTATTGATTTGAGGTTCCCTTTGATTAGTTGGACCTTGGCTTCAACGCCTGTTGGGGCAACAGACAATAACGGAAACATTCTATTCCCTGAAGCCACCGCCAACAACAATTTGGATTATGGAAAAAGCCGCGCAAAAATTGCATGGTATCAAATTGAACAAACCCTTCAGCAAATTGACGCCGCCAACAATCCTATCAAAGATCGGAATGAGCTGAGTGACCCGAGGGTAAGGCAAGTGTATCAAAAAGAAATTTTTCCTCAACGGACCACCGGTTTTGGCGAAAGTCAGTTGGTGACTTTCGATCTGGCCTACTATCCAACCGAAAAAGGCCCCTACAATTACGAAGACAATACAGCCAAAGTAGATGCCAATGGCAAATTGTTGAATCCTGCAGCCAAATTTGGCGGTTTGATGCGCAACATAGATCAATCTGATTTTGAAACCAGCAATATTGAAT
>CAZCCN010000157.1:0-3675 GCA_964497085.1 uncultured Ferruginibacter sp. | reverse complement strand
TTACATGGAGAAGTTTGTAGAAGAGCCAAGACACATTGAAATTCAAATAGCAGGCGATCAATATGGCAATGTTTGTCATTTGAGTGAAAGAGATTGCTCCATTCAAAGACGTCACCAAAAGCTGGTGGAAGAGTCTCCCTCTCCTTTCATGACTGATGAATTGAGGGAAAGAATGGGAGATGCCGCCATCAAAGCCGCCAAAGCCATTAATTACGAAAGTGTCGGCACCATCGAGTTCTTGGTGGACAAGCACCGCAATTTCTATTTTATGGAAATGAATACGCGGATACAGGTGGAGCATTGTGTGACAGAAGAAGTCATCAACTACGACCTGATCAAAGAACAAATCAAAATTGCAGCCGGCGAAAAAATTACGGGTAAATCTTATTATCCAACCATGCACGCCATTGAGTGCCGCATCAATGCCGAAGATCCATACAATGATTTCAGGCCCAGTCCGGGGAAAATCACTGTATTGCACACGCCCGGTGGACACGGCGTACGGGTGGACAGCCATGTGTACGCAGGCTATGTGATTCCTCCCTATTATGACAGCATGATTGCCAAATTGATAGCCGTGGCCCAAACGCGCCATGAAGCGATTGATACCATGCACAGGGCTTTGAGTGAATATGTCATTGAAGGCGTGAAAACCACCATTCCATTCCATTTGCAACTCATGCAAAACGAAGATTTCAGAAAAGGAAACTTTACCACCAAATTTTTAGAGACCTTTAAAATGAAATAAGATATTTGAATCCGGAAAGCTCAATGCGTTTCCGGATTTTTTTATCATTGCATCATGGCGCTTGATCCCCACATATTGCTCAAAGCCTACCGACTCATGTGTACGGCCAAAGCCATGGCAGACACCTATGAAGCCAACCGGTCGGTATGCAAATATGTACACAGTACTTCCCGCGGCCATGAAGCCATACAACTCGCCACCGCTTTTCAGTTGCAGCCTTGTGATTATGTAAGCCCGTATTATAGGGACGAGAGCCTGATGCTGGGTCTGGGCTTCACCCCTCATGAATTGATGCTGCAATTACTAGCCAAAGGAACCGATCCCTTCACAGGAGGCAGAGAGTATTACAACCATCCCAACTACCGAGGCGCAGACAAGCCAACCATTATTCACCAAAGCAGCGCCACTGGCATGCAGGCCATTCCCACAACGGGTATTACCCAAGGCATTCAATACTTTGAAAAAATCAAACATGCATCCATTGGCGATCATGCACCTGTTGTAATTTGCTCGCTTGGGGACGCTTCCGTCACTGAAGGTGAAGTGAGTGAGGCATTTCAATTCGCGGCGTTGCACCATTTGCCCATCATTTATCTGGTGCAAGACAACGACTGGGGCATTAGTGTAACCGCCAAAGAAGCCCGTACCTCCAATGCATACGAATTCATAGAAGGTTTCAAAGGCATTCAACGGGTCAGTATCGATGGGACAGACTTTGTGAGTTGTTTTGACACCTTGCAGCAAGTAGTAGCAGATGTAAGAGCCACCAGAAGACCCTGGCTGGTGCATGCAAAAGTCCCCTTGCTTGGACACCACACCAGCGGTGTGAGAAAAGATTTTTACAGAAAAGAAAATGAACTGAGTGCGGCCTATCAAAACGATCCAGGCCCCAAACTTGCTGCCTTGTTGACAGCAAGTGGAATCCCTGCAGATGAGTTGGCTTCGATTGAAAAAGAAACATGGGAGACTGTGTTGCAAGATTTCAAAAAAGCAACTGTCGCACCTGAGCCCGATCCCACATTGGTGGACACACATGTGTTTGCGCCTACTCCTGTTACAGAAGAAAAAGGAAACAGGGCACCTGTTTATAAAGAAAAAGTACTCATGGTGGATGCCGCCTTATTTGCCATCCGAGAAATCATGGAGCAGTATCCGGAAGCGTTGTTGTACGGTCAGGATGTAGGATTAAGACTGGGCGGTGTATTCAGGGAAGCCGCTACCCTTGCAGATCAGTTTGGCGAACACCGTGTGTTCAACACGGCCATTCAGGAGGCATACATCATTGGATCGACAGTGGGTATGAGTGCTGTGGGCGCCAAACCAATTGTTGAAGTACAATTTGCTGATTATATCTATCCGGGTTTAAATCAATTGGTCACCGAAATCTCCAAAAGTGCTTACCTCAGTTGTGGTAAGTTTCCTGTTCAGACATTGATTCGTGTACCTATTGGTGCTTATGGAGGCGGAGGCCCTTATCACAGTGGCAGTGTAGAGAGTACCTTGCTCACGATTAAAGGCATTAAAGTAGTGTATCCATCCAATGCGGCAGACATGAAAGGATTGATGAAAGCCGCTTTTTTGGACCCCAATCCGGTGGTCATGCTGGAACACAAAGGCTTGTATTGGAGCAAAGTACCCGGCACTGAAGAGGCCAAAACCATTGAGCCAGATGCTGATTACATTATTCCCCTGGGCAAAGCCAACATTGTGCAAGCGGCGGCCGACGATTGTATTCAAAACGGCGACAGTTGCTGTGTCATCACCTATGGCATGGGTGTGTATTGGGCAAAGGCTGCGGCCAAAGCGTTTGAAGGAAAAGTGGAAATTATCGATTTGCGGACATTGTACCCGTTGGATGAGGCCCTTGTTTTTGAACGCGTTCAAATTCATGGAAAATGTTTGATTGTCACCGAAGAACAACAAAACAACTCCTTTGCGGAAGCATTGGCAGGAAGGATTTCTAAAAACTGTTTTCAACGCCTGGATGCGCCCGTAGAAGTATTGGGCGCCCTGAATTTACCTGCCGTACCCATGAACACATTGCTAGAAGAAGCCATGCTGCCCAACCCAGCCAAAGTAGCTTCTGCGATTGCTTCCCTGTTACACAATTAATCCGTCTTTCATCTGAACAATGCGATCGCTCATTTGAGCCAACTCCTGGTTGTGCGTAACGATCAAAAAAGTTTGTTGAAATTGATTTCTTAAATCGATGAATAACTGATGCAACTCCTTTGCATGGGTGGAATCCAGATTACCGGTGGGTTCATCTGCCATAACAATAGAAGGGTTATTGATGAGGGCCCTTGCCACTGCCACTCTTTGCTGCTCACCGCCAGACAATTCGCTGGGTTTATTTTGTAACCGATGTCCTAGGCCAAGTGTTTCAAGCAGTGCCTGGGCTCTTTGGGTGGCGGCTTTTCTTTTTCCGCCTGCAATCCAAGCCGGCATGCACACATTTTCCAAGGCGCTGAATTCAGGAAGCAGGTGGTGAAACTGAAAAATAAAACCAATGTGTTGGTTGCGAAAAGCAGCCAGTTGCTTTCTGGAAAGTTTATCTATGGCAATCTGATTCAGTTGAACCGAACCCCCATCGGCCTTGTCCAGGGTGCCTAATATGTGAAGCAATGTACTTTTTCCGGCACCCGAAGAGCCCACAATGCTGACAATCTCCCCTTGCTGTACTGACAGGCTCACTCCTTTCAAAACCTGCACGGCACCGTAGCACTTTTGGATGTTGGTGGCTTGTAACATGGGTTAAAAATAAACAATTAATGCATTGTAAATGTGAATAAATACTGGATGTAAAAGTACCTGATTAAAAACACTTTTGGTTATTTCGCAGTAACCTATACATTTGCAAAAATAAACCCTTTACAAAAATGTTTTGGACACTAGAATTGGCTTCGCATCTGGAAGATGCTCCTTGG
>CAZCCN010000156.1:0-3684 GCA_964497085.1 uncultured Ferruginibacter sp. | reverse complement strand
GTAGGATATGCGATTCTTAAAAACAGGCTTTTCGTCTTGTTGAAAAGGCTCTCTAGTCCCATGACCATTGCATTCAATACCGCAAGCAGTGAAGCAGTGTTTCCAAAATTGGTGGAAGAGATGGAGCGTTTTGGCTGCAACAATAAAATCGTTTCCTTCACTTTGCCGTTGGGCTATTCTTTCAATTTAGATGGGAGCATGATGTATATGACATTTGCCAGTATGTTCATCGCCCAAGCTTATAACCTGACCGCTATTACAGGAGATATAGGCACGCAAATTGCCATGCTGCTTGTTTTCATGTTGACCAGTAAGGGGATAGCGGGTGTGCCAAGGGCTTCCTTGGTGGTGGTGCTGGCTACCGGCAGTATGTTTGGTATTCCACCAGAGGGAATTGGCCTGGTTTTGGCCATTGATACTTTCTGCGACATGGGAAGAAGCATGACAAATGTATTGGGAAATGCACTGGCAACCGCTGCCGTTAGCAAGTGGGAAAATGCACTCGAACACAAATAATCATAAACGGCTTGTATGCACCCTTTTTTGTTACTTGATTTTAGTTGGACGCAATTGTTGCAACCACAGTGGTATATAGAAAACGGAGGCTTGTGGTTTATTGTATTTGTCGTTTTTGCTGAAACAGGTTTGTTTGCCGGGTTCTTTTTACCAGGCGACTCATTGTTATTTGTTACCGGTATTTACAGCAATGATTTGCTTAAATCTGGCTTGGGAATTGATACCCATCATTCTTTTGTCAATATCATCTTGTTGGGTATATTGATCTCACTTGCCGGCATCATCGGAAATTTTGTTGGCTATTGGTTTGGAAGAAAAAGTGGCCCGTTCTTATTTGATCGAAAGGACACATTCTTTTTCAAGAAAAAATACCTGTATCAGGCCCGTGATTTTTATGATAAGCATGGTGGCGGAGCCATTGTCATGGCAAGGTTCTTACCGATTGTACGAACCTTTGCGCCCATTGTTGCCGGTATTGTGCAAATGAACAAGAATAAATTTTTCTTTTATAACATTGCCGGAAGCATTGCATGGGTATATACAATGATTATTTCAGGCCACTATCTCCAGCGTCTGATTTTGAACACTTTCGGCTTTGATTTGAAAATGCATCTGGAAGTGATTGTTATAGGAATCGTTCTGATTACTACAGCGCCTGTGATCATCAAGATGCTGACCGGAAAAAAGAAATAGTCCAACCCATTCGATTGATCTATGCAAGCAAACAATAAGTCTATTTTTAACATTGCGGTATTGGTGGCCGCATTGGGTTATTTTGTTGACATCTATGACCTTCTCTTATTCAGCATCATTCGAAAACCCAGTTTGATTTCCTTAGGATTGTCCGATCAGCTGGTGACCATGCAGGGTGAAAGCATCATCATGGCCCAAATGATGGGCTTGTTGCTGGGCGGAATCATTTGGGGGGTGATGGGAGACAAAAAAGGCCGACTCAGTGTGTTGTTCGGTTCCATTCTGCTGTATTCCATGGCCAATATTGCCAATGGATTTGTGCAGAACGTTGAGCAGTATAAAATCATCAGGTTTATAGCTGGATTGGGATTGGCCGGAGAATTGGGCGCAGGCATTACCTTGGTGTCCGAACTGGTGGCCAAAGAGAAAAGAGGGGTTTCAACCTCCTTGGTGGCTGGTATTGGATTGACGGGTGCGGTGGTAGCATTTATCATGAAAGAGCAGTTTGATTGGAGGGTTTGCTATTTCATTGGTGGCGGATTGGGGCTGGTCTTATTGTTGTTGAGGGTATCTGTTTTTGAGTCGAGCATGTTTGCTCAAGTCAGCAAGTCTGATATTCCAAAAGGAAATTTTTTCATGTTGTTTACCAATGCAAGCAGACTTAGAAGATACTTGTTGAATATTTTAATAGGTCTTCCCACCTGGTTTGTGATTGGTATACTGGTAACATTCTCCAGTGAATTTGCTGAAAAGATGAACATTATCGAAAAAGTAGATGCCGGCAAAGCCATCATGTATGCTTATGCAGCCATTTCAATCGGAGATATTTTGATAGGCTTGATCAGTCAATGGTTGCACAGCAGAAAAAAAGCCTTGTTTATTTACTATGCCATCACGGCGTTTTTCATGTTGTTGTATTTTACCGTTCAATGGGGTGGTTCAGCCAATCGAATGTATTGGATTTGTGCAGGACTAGGTTTTGGTACTGGCTTTTGGGCCATCTTTGTGACAATGGCTGCAGAACAATTCGGAACCAATCTCCGGGCGACGGCCGCCACCACCATTCCCAATATGGTAAGAGGCATGCTGGCCGTTTTTATTCTGCCTCTTTTTCAATTACTCCGTACAGTAACAGATTATGTAAGTGCAGGTTGGATTTGCGCCATTGTCATCATGTTGTTGACAATTATAGCTGCTTTTTTCATTGAAGAAACTTTTGGCAAAGACCTTCATTTCATTGAAACATAAATCGCCTTGCTTGTCTAACATTCTCATCATTCGTTTCTCCTATTTTAAGGATATTGTCCTGCTTAGCAATCTTTTTCGTTGCATCAAACATCAATATCCACAAACTGACATTCATTTTCTGACGGATTCGCGCTATGAGCATGTCGTGGCTCACCATCCTTTTCTCAATCAATGTTACTTTCTTTCAGCAGGGCCAACAGCACTTCGTGATTTTATTAGACAAGGAAACTACCATGTGGTCATTGACTTTGAAAATTCTTCTTTAAGCAGGTGGCTGGTCAAAGGTCTTGCATGTACTGTGTTGAACGGCAAAGGTCTTTTCTTTTCCAAAGATTTGTCACTTCAAAAAATCTTTAAATCGGTACAACCTCTAGGCGTGAAGGACGATGGCAAAGGGATCAATTATTTTATATCTCCCTCAGAAGAGGTGCCCATGGGGGATATTCCTGCTCCTCATCAGATGGGTTACTTGTCTATTCTACTAGATGATAGGTTGACATGCCGTCAGCAACACGTAACTTGGATACAAGCCCTTTGTCTTTCCTTGGCATATCCGATAATGCTGATTGGAAGTAGTAAACAGCAGCGGGTGGGCGAGTGGATCGCCTCGGCAGATACCATTAAAATATACAATGCTGCCGGAAAATTTTCAATTAATGAATCGGTCGATTTGGTTCGGCGTTCTACACTGGTATTGTCCGGTGAACACGATTTGCGATTAATCGCTGATGCCTATAAGCGTCCTGTCATATCGCTAGATTTTCCATTCAACTGGCTGCAAGCCATGCTTTCTTTTTGGAGACTCAAACCCAGCAAACAATCATCCCATATCAATCATTTGGTTCGGCAAATTCACCATCAACTGGGCAAGCAGGATCGTTAAGTATTTACAATCAAAACAGGGATGGAAAGTCGATGCCTCACCTGGTTGATGGTGGACCCGTATATAAAGTCTTTGATGCCTTTGTGTTTGTGGGCGCCAATGATCAATATGTCAATTTGTTCGGTCTGTACAATTCGTATGATTTCTTCTGTTCGATCCTTGTATCCCAATACGCCTCGGGCTTTTAACCCTTTTTTGTGCAGTTCATTGGTTAAGAAATCCAATTGAGCGGCATCTTTTTTTGTTTCGTAATCATCTGTCAGGTGTCCATGTAATGAAGCCGAAGCACTCTCTACAATGTGAATCAGGATGTATTCTTCATCTGTACCCGCTTGCCCGATGCC
>CAZCCN010000155.1:0-3741 GCA_964497085.1 uncultured Ferruginibacter sp. | reverse complement strand
TAAGGTGATTGGCACCTCTTATTTGTTTGGAGACAAGCTGACCGGAAATGTCTATGCCGGCAAGGAGAAGTCTGAAAATGTGAGCCTGGGCTATAACATGTACAAGCAAGAGTTGGATTTATATACCAACCCTGCTGCCAATGCCAAAATTTCCAGGCCGGCGGCTTCCATTGATTCTTTTGTCGTATTCAAATCGCAGTCTGAATTTCTTACGGAAGATCTGTTGTTCTATAGCTCATCCCTATTACAATCAGACCTGAAAGCGTGTTTTTTGCAAGTAGTATGCAAAGGCAAACGCTATACTTTATTTAAAGCCTATTCGGCTGTTTTCGATTATGTGAGTACCAACTACATTCAATCGGATCTGCGTCAGTTTTCTATAGAATACAATTATTATTATCTGGATATGGCTACCCGGCAATTAAAAAAGCTAAAGCTTTCCAGAAAAAAAATGATGGACGAATTTAAATCGGTGAAAGACATTGGCCCGTATTACAACAATGAAACTTTCGACCTCAATCCCGAACAATCTTTGAAAACTATTTTCAATGTGTTGAATGCCCAATAAACAAATTCCCATGCAAAATAACAAACCTGCCGATAATCAACTGAATATAGAGATCTCCGAAGAAGTAGCCGAAGGCACCTACGCCAATTTGGCCATCATTACCCACAGCCATGCCGAATTCGTGGTGGACTTTGTCAATGTGATGCCCGGCACACCCAAAAGCAAGGTGAAAAACAGAATCATTCTAACTCCTTTCCACGCCAAGCGCTTTATGAAAGCGATGATAGACAACATCAATAAATTTGAAGCAGCCAACGGAGTCATCCAGGACATGGAAACGGTGGAAATTCCGTTCAATTTTGGCGGCCCTGCCGGCCAGGCCTAAGGAAATGAGCAATAGGCAGTAACCTTCCGTGCGCTTATAATTTACCTTCTTCCATAAAGCTGTAATAGCCTTCGTTGCTCACGATGATGTGATCGAGTACCCGTATGTCCATCCACTTGGCGGCTTCTTTGATTTTATGGGTAAGGGCCTCATCCGCTTGGCTGGGTTGTACATTGCCAGAGGGATGATTGTGGGTTAAGATGAGGCCTGTGGCATGTTGTTCCAACGCTCGTTTTAAGATGATCCTCGGGTCTGCTACAGTACCCGTTAAACCACCCTGGCTGATGATTTCAAAATGCTTTATTTTGTTGGCCGTGTTCAGAAATAGTACGCCAAATACTTCGTAGGGGTAATCTTTTAAAGCCGTTTGCAGATAGGGGGCTACATCACTGCTGTGCTGGATTGCCAGTTTTCTCAATCCATTGCTGCCATGCCTTCTTTTGCCCAGTTCAAGGGCGGCCATGATCGAAATGGCTTTGGTGGTGGCAATTCCTTTCACTTTCAGAAAGTCTTGCAAGGTGTTGGTGCCAAGCTCATCCAGGTTTTCCTGATTTTTTTTCAGGATCTCCTGGGCCACAGCCAAGGCGGTTTTATCCCGGGTGCCTGTTCGAATGAGAATTGCAATCAGTTCGGCGTTGCTCAGTCCTTTGGCCCCGAGGTTCAGCAGTTTTTCTCTGGGCCTGTCATCTGTAGGCCAGTTTTTGATGGATGTGGAAGGCTTGTTAACATTTTCCATGAATCGATTATTGATTAAACTAAACTAAATGTATTTTCGCAATAGCGGTGATGGATTGACTGAAGTTTATTTATTACTTGGTGTTTATTGTCCTTCAATTTTTATAAAGCTTAATAATTCAATTATATGGAATCGAATGCTAAAGTTTTTTCTGGAAGAGGATCCCGCTACTTAGCCGAAAAAATTGCAAAAAAATTTGGAGAGCCGCTCGGCCATGTAAAAATCCAGCCCTTCAGTGATGGTGAAATCGGAGTTGAATTCGAAGAAAGCATCCGGGGGCGTTTTGTTTTTTTGGTACAAAGCACGTTCGCGCCTACAGACAATTTGATGGAGTTGTTATTGATGATTGATGCAGCCAAAAGAGCTTCTGCCTACAAAGTGATTGCCGTTATTCCTTATTATGGCGATGCTAGGCAAGACCGCAAAGACAAGCCTCGGGTAGCCATTGGTTCCAAATTGGTTGCCAACATGTTGGTCGCTGCCGGAGCAGATCGGATCATCACCATGGACTTACATGCCCCTCAAATTCAGGGGTATTTTGATATACCGGTGGATCATTTGGATTCCTCAGCCATTTTCATTCCATACATAGAAAGCTTAAACCTACCCAACCTGACTTTTGCCGCCCCTGATGTAGGAAGCGCGAACCGAATTCGCGAAGTGGCCTCCTTCTTCGAATGTGACATGGTAATCTGCGACAAACACCGCAAAAGAGCCAACGAAATCGCCAGTATGGTTGTGATTGGAGATGTTAAGGACAGGGATATCGTACTGATTGATGACATCTGCGATACCGGCGGTACCCTTGCCAAGAGCGCTGCGCTCATGATGGAAAAAGGGGCAAGAAGTGTTCGTGCCTTTTGCACCCATCCCGTATTGAGTGGAAGTGCGTACGAGAATATTGAAAAGAGTGTTCTGCAAGAATTGGTGGTATGCGATACGATTCCTTTGAAAAAGCAGACAGATAAAATCAAGCTGCTTTCCACTGATGAATTATTTGCAGTGGCCCTTCGCAACGCCTACGAAAACAAGAGCATCAATAGTTTGTTTATTCGTTCCAGATTGGCTGGTAAAAAGTAAGGGCCTTGCTATTATATTCAACTTATTGATTTTCAAAGAATTATGTTTTAATGCTCATTCCATCTGTATCTTGAATCAAGCAATTTGATATGGAAAATGAGGCGAAATCACTTACCTTTGCGCCTCATAAAAAAATTATTTACAATGAAATCAATTACAATCGAAGGACAACTGAGGACCGAAAGCGGAAAAAAAGCCACCCGCCAACTTCGCTCTCAGCAACTCGTGCCAGGTGTAATTTATGGTGGTAAATCGGAAGTTAATTTTTCTGTTCCAGCATCTACACTGAAGCCAATTGTGTACACATCTGAATTTATGTTGGCAAACATCAAAGTGGACGGAACCAGTTATCGTTGCATTTTGAAAGATTTGCAATTCGACAAAGTGACCGATCAATTAATTCATGTTGATTTTCTTGAGCTTGTAGAAGACAAGAAAGTGATCGCTACCTTGCCTTTGAAGTATGTAGGAACGCCTGCTGGTGTAAAAGCCGGTGGTAAGTTGGTAACCAAGATGAAATCAATCAAAATCAAAACATTGCCCAAATACCTGAAAGAGTTTTTGGAAGTAGACATCAGTGGTTTGGAATTGAACGGCAACATCCGGGTGGAAAACATTGCCGCGGAAAACATGGAAGTGATGAATTCGCCAAGAATTCCCATTGCTTCTGTGACCATGACACGTCAATTGAAACAAGAGGAAGCTGCTGCACCAAAAGCGGCGGCGCCTGCTGCTGCTGCACCCGCTGCTGCTGCTCCCAAAAAATAAAGTCATCTATTCTGAATATAAGCCCTTTCTCGAAAGGGCTTTTTTAATGGATGTATCTTAACAATCAAGGCCGTTCAGCGCTCAAAATCGTCAATAATTCAGCCGACAAATAGCCATACTCTTATACCGATTAATTACCTTTACTGCTCAATCTTTGGAACATGAAATTTGATAAGAATACGATAATTGGATATGTGCTGATGGCCGGTTTGCTGATCGCCATGTTTGTGATCAATAGCCGTAATCAGCAGGCCTATCTGGCAA
>CAZCCN010000154.1:0-3777 GCA_964497085.1 uncultured Ferruginibacter sp. | reverse complement strand
AAGAAAATTCACCCAACTCCACTCGCATTTAGGATTAGGCCTATAGAAAAGTCGAGCGACCGTATTCGATTTGATAAGCTGAAACGACACCCTTCCCAGACTATCTGAACTATTCCCTGTGCGATTCCAAGTTTCGGCCTCGCGCATCACTCCTACACCCCACTGCATACTGAATCTACGCTTAGTAATGGCGTCCCACCGCGCATTCACCCCCATCAAAAACCGCGATTGTAGTCCCCGCCCCTCATCGATTTGTTGCTGAACGAAAAACTGTGGCGCCCAAGGCTTATGAAATCCAGGTGTGTAGCGAAAATATACAAACCCCGAGCGCAGAAGAACATCCCGATTGCTCCCCGTACTTTGCCAACTCGTGTTCATGAGTAGTTGTTGCTGATCATTGCGGTGCAGCACACATTCACCCAAAATCGTGTAATCATAGACCCACGTACTTTGCCGAGCAATGTTGCCCGAAAGGCCAAATCCATAACGAAAATCGCTTTTTTTAAGCGAATCGAGAGAAGTCGACGGATCCTCGATGTTCAAAACCTGGGCTTGGCAGGGCGTTACGCCTGGGCCTATCCAAGCCAAAACGCCAAGGAAGAGTGAAAAAAAAATAATGCGCATGCTATTGAAGAATCAAATTTTTTTTATTTCTTGCCGATAAAATGCAATATTCTACATAAATCACAAAAGACGATATACATCACATAAAATGAACACGCTGGCGGCAAAAATCCTCATACACGGCATCAGAATCTACCAGAAATTCATCTCCCCTCTGATCGGTCCTCGCTGTGTTTTTCGGTGTACATGTTCACAAGCCGTTCGTGTTGCCGCACAAAATCACGGATTTATGTTTGCTCTTAAAGTCCTGCGTTTTCGTTTCAACTATTGCCGCAATAACTTTACAATTCAGCAAACATCTGAAGGCGCTTATCTAGAATATCCCGATGGTATGTGCATTTCAGCCAGTTATTACCGAATAGCCACTGGCTGCACCGAAAAATAATTCCTCCCGAAATCCAGAATATGTCGGCCCCAAGCCCATTTGTTGAAAGTCCTTTTGTAAAAATCGATGGCAATGACCAGGGCTATCTTATTCATGGTGCTCCATTTACCCTGTCCTTTCACTTTCCGGGGTCCACAGTAGTTTGGGTTCATAATCCATTGCCCAAAACCCGCAGAATTGACTGGCCCATGTGGGTACGCGGTTGGCACCGCTGTAAAGCCACCGACCAATGGACCGGAACAGCCAATTATTATCATCCATTTCTTCAAATCCGAACATTGAGTTGGCATCAATTTTGGAAGTCAGGCGCATTTCGTTTTAGGCTTAAGATTGACTTTCCCAATGTGCTTGCACAAGATGTTCATAGTCACTTGAGGGCACAAGAAATAGACATCCTCAATAAACTTGAATTTCAGGTGAACAGCACCGATTTTCACCCAAATTGCTTCAACTCCTCACTCATCTTACACAGACCCGGTGTCTTCCGTGGGTTGCCCGAACCGATGTTGATTCAAAAACCGGGGCGCCTCAAACCGATGGGGCAACAACCACTGAAAAAAAATAAAATCTACCTGGACCGAGACCGAATTGAAACGGACTATCCACTCACCACAAATCAACTGTCAAACATTTAACCCAAAAAAATATGAGTTCAAACAACTACACCCTCAACAATTCGAGCAGATTTACCCGTTTTCTTTGGTGGTGTGCCGGTGCCGACCCGCATTTTATGAAAGAATCACCCATGCAGGACCGGGTAAAATATGCCGGCATCGGTGGCATTGTGTTTGCGACCGGAGTATTGGCCGCCTTTTCAGGGGGGTTTGCCTTTCATACCATTTTTGGGCCAAAAGGTGACGCAGTCGACATTGGCGCTCTCACTACGCTGGCAGACATAATAGGCAGCTCGATTTTTGGTTTTTTATGGGGTTTAATCATCTTTAATTTGGATCGGTTTATCGTGTCCAGTACAGGAAAAGGAGACGGGACTGATAACATAACCACTAAAGAACTTATACAGGCACTCCCCAGAATAATAATTGCTATTATTCTTGGATTTGCCATTTCCGCTCCTTTGGAAATTCGGATACTTCAGAACGAAATTGACGCAGAACTTCAGAAATTTCAAGAGAAATATGTACAAGAATTGAACACTGAAACCGATAAAGTAGCAAACCAACAAAAGGCCGTTTTGGAAAAAAGGAAGGCTGAATACGAACTTAAACTATCCGCCTATTTCAATGAATTAAAAATGTTCGACGATGATATCGATAAACTAATTGAAAAAAGGCAAGCCGAAATGCAGGATAAGCGTGCCTATGGAGAAGGACCCGTTGCTAAAGCAATGCAAAGAGATATCGATAACAAGAAAATAGAAAGAGAAAAATTTATTCAAGGAAAAGCGAAGGAACTGGAGGGCCTAAATGCCCAGCTCGAAAAGGTGAACAACGAAATCGGTAATTACGAAAAAGAACTGCGGTTAGCCTATGCAAAAAATAAAAAAGAGGCAGGTAATTATTCAGGATTGTTAAAACGGATACAAATTAGCCATGAAATAGGAGGGTGGGTTCCTTGGATCATACTCTTTGTTTTGCTGTGCATTGAAACGGGGCCCATATTTTTCAAAATGATGATGACCAAGGGCGTGTATGACTACAAAGTCGAGAACTTCAACAATTTGAAGCGCGCAGAGGATGGCATTATCAAAGAAGAATATGTTTATGAAGGGGCGAATGGGCTCATGCACATGGAAAAATACAGACACCTCGATGTGGAGCTCGCCGTACACGAAAAGCAATTGAAAATTGATCAACAAAAGCTCATTAATGCAGAAATCATCAAGAAATGGGGTGACATGAAAATGCTTGAGGTTCAGAAAGATCCTACCCGCTACTATACCGAAAACCAACAAAGCGCTGGCAGCAACCCTGCCTAGATCATGCTTGAGCGGCTGCTATTTGTGCTCTTGGGTCTCGAACCAACATTTTGGGGCTCTGTTGATGCCTCCGAACGCCGGTGGTTTAGACTGCTGCTCATAATTTTTGGCATCAATAGCTTGATATTGCTCATCGGAAGCATCACGAACATGTATCTGGCCAGTTCGGAATGGGGGTGGGCAATTGGGGCGGGTCTGTTGCTGACCTATGTGTTTTGGAATATACTCCGATTCTCGTACCTCACCATCAGAATATCACCCAGCGAAATCAATCAGAGAATCCAACAAAAGGCACACATAACAGCTGGTCCTTTATCGACTACAGGTGTTCAACCCATTGATGCCCGACCGCTTTGGCAGAAATGGAAAGCATCGCTCAACCAAATCAACGAGTTTATCGGGTTTGGCAGGTGGCTGCTCTATTTCTTTGTGGGGTTAATGGTGATGACCTTGAGCTTTCCCATTTCCTATTTTCTGGTGCATTCCAAAGCCAATGCATTGAACCAGGAATGGAGAAGGCAACACCTCGCCGAATGGGAAAAATCGGAACAAGCCAATTTCATTCGATTGATGCAACCTGATCAGCAACATTTGAAAGATTTGCTGCTCAAGCGCGATAGCCTGCACGCGGTGGGGTTCACATCGAGTGATGAATACTACAGGGAAATGCTCGTGAAAATCTCCGAACAGGAAAACCGAATTGAGCAAAGATCACAAGAATTTTACCAGAAGTTTAGTTCGCAAAAATTATACCTGACTAAACTGTGGGCGCATCGTTTTTTTATCCTTCAATTGGTTGCGTTCGTTTGGCAACAGCCTTCCACCAAGGCTG
>CAZCCN010000153.1:0-3803 GCA_964497085.1 uncultured Ferruginibacter sp. | reverse complement strand
GTTTTGCACAGAAATGCCAGCGAGTACTTTAGATCCAGTACCATCATAAAAATACAAAGCAAACCTGTTCTTACTGGTACTTGTTCCATCAAAATAAAAATCATATAGAGCAACAATCACCGTGTCGTTAGACCCAAGGGTTGAATAATTATTGGTAATACAATCTGTCCAAGCAAACCGCGTAGCGTTATTTCCTGTAGCTGTTGTTCCTCCAATGACTTTCAATACATAATCTGTTCCGGTAGGAGCAGCTGGATCAACAACAATTTGGGTATTGGCAGCTCCGGAAGTGGCTGTGGTATATATATACCAGCCATTCTGCCCTGAAGCTACACCTGTCACATCGGTTGCCAGGTTTCCGAGTGTATAGGAATTAAAATCGTATCCACACAAAGTTTGTGCGAAGGAATTGGCAGATACCATGGACAACAAAAAAGAAATAAGTAAAATTCTACGTTTCATACTGTGGTATATTTAGATATAAAAAAAGAGATAACAACAAAGCACAAACAGGATTGTGCAGACAGTATTTCGGTAGGATAACAGGAATCGGTTGAAACAATATTACTAAAAAATTGTTAAAAAATAAAAAATAGCTAGAACGGGTTTTGGTGAAAATCTTTCGGACTAATACCAAGGGTAGGTTAATGCAAAAGCTAGTATTGAAAATCAACAATTTAGATGCTTGCCACCCGTCAAGCCCCAATAATCCATTACCTTTGACACGAAGGAAAATATGACCAAACTCTCCGTCAATATCAATAAAATCGCTACCCTTCGGAATGCCCGGGGTGGGAACAATCCTGATATCCTGCAAGCTGTCCGAAACATTGAAAGATACGGGGCCTCAGGGATTACGGTTCATCCAAGGCCAGATGAAAGACACATTCGCTACCAGGATGTACGGGACATCAAAAAAATCATCACGACCGAATTCAATATTGAAGGCAATCCCACAGAACCCACATTTGTAGACTTGGTTTTATCTGTCCGGCCCCAACAGGTGACACTGGTTCCGGACGCAACCAATCAATTGACCAGCAACCATGGGTGGGATACCATTCAGCACCAGGCATACCTTCAACAGACCATTGCCCCATTCAAGGAAGCCGGTATTCGTGTGTCCATATTTGTTGACCCTAAAATAGAAATGATAGAAGCGGCTCAAACCACCGGCACCGACCGAGTGGAGCTCTATACCGAATCTTACGCCCACGCCTTTTCGAAAGGCAACAAAGAAATAGGCGTTGCTCCTTTTGTGGCAGCAGCCAAGAAAGCCCATGCCCTGAGACTCGGCATCAACGCCGGACATGATTTAGACTTGAACAACCTGCAGTATTTCGTCCAACAAGTGCCCCATCTCCTGGAAGTGTCTATTGGACATGCGCTCATTTGCGATGCGCTTGAATACGGATTGGAAAATACGGTACAGCTCTACAAAAGAAAGTTGCAGTAAAAAGAGTCAGTCAATTATTATTTGAAAATATTCTCGAGCGTCGTTTCCAGTTCTTCCCCCCTTAAATCCCTGGCCACCACAATGCCCTTCGGATCCACTAAAATATTTTGAGGTATACTCTGTACGCCGAATTTTTGCGCCACTGCATTGGCCCAAAATTTCAAGTCACTGACATGTGTCCAGGTCAGCTGGTCTTTTGCAATTGCTTCAACCCAGGCTTCTTTGGTTTTGTCGAGCGAAACACCCAACACGGTAAATCCTTTTTCTTTGAAACGGTTATATGCTCTTACCACATTGGGGTTTTCTCCTCTGCAGGGACCACACCAACTGGCCCAGAAATCAATCAGGACATATTGACCCCTGAATGACTGAATATTGACCATGTTTCCAGCGGTATCTGCTTGTTCAAAATCGGGAATCACCGAACCAATCTTTGCCACTTGCGGTTGCTGGGCGGCTTGTTGCTCCTTCATCTTTTTTTGAATGGTGGCATTGGCTTGTTCAGCAGACACCAGGGTATTTCTTTCTTTGAAGACGTCTTCGAAAGCACGGTTCAGGGCCTTGTAATTCAACCCACTGATGCCTTGATCGGCCATCTGACCAGCAATAATCATCCCCACAGAATAGCTGAAGCTGTCGAGGTTATTGACGAGGTGCACTTTGTACTTTGAAGAAGTAGCTGTTTTCTTTTGCTGCGCCATGGCAAAGACAGGAAGCAGGCAGGAAAGAATGAATATTTTTTTCATATGCTAGGTTGAAGTATACAATTAAACTGCTTGCAAATTAAGGGGTTTGATGCTTTTATCCTACAGCTTTGTTATTTATTTAACATAGTTCATCCTTGTCTCCTGCTTGCAACCAATTGGATAAGATTTGTTCGCCACCGGGCGTCAAAATACTTTCCGGATGAAATTGAATTCCTTGTACATCAAAATGTTTGTGTCGCAATCCCATGATGTTTCCCTCCTGATCAACAGCCGTCACCCTTAACGAATCGGGAAGATGTGAAGTTGACACCACCCAACTGTGGTAGCGGCCCACCCATTGTGTAGGGTGAAGGCCTTGAAACAAGGGATCGTTTTGATCTACAATATCAATGGGCGTCGCCACACCGTGGAATACCTGGGGAAGATTGTGCAATTTTGCCCCAAATGCTTCTGCGATGGCTTGATGACCCAGACAAACCCCCAAGATCGATTTGGAGGAGGCATACCTGTTGATCAGTGGAATCATCAGGCCGGCTTCTGCTGGCAAACCGGGCCCGGGAGAAAGAATGATTTTATCGTATTGACTTACTTGCTCCAATTCAATTTGATCGTTGAGCACCACATCTGCTTTCACCGGCAATATTTTTTCCACCAGGTGCACCAGATTATAGGTAAAAGAATCGTAATTGTCCAATACCAATATTCTTTTCATCTTTTCGGAATCCATTCAAAAAATTTTGACATCTTGATACAAGAAAAAAAGGCCAGAAAAAAATTCCGGCACTTATAATGGATGGGTTGGTAAAAAATATTGCTACACGAATTTTTTGGCGTCTTCCAGAAATTTGGCCAATCCCAAATCAGTCAAAGGATGTTTCAACAGGCCCAAGATGGAATCCAGTGGACAGGTACAAACATCCGCTCCTGCTTCCGCGCACTTGATGATGTGGTTGGGATTGCGGATAGACGCTGCCAAGATTTCTGTTTTAAAACCTTGGATGCTATAGATTTGTCTGATTTGATGAATCAGCTCCATGCCATCCCAGCCGCTGTCGTCTATTCTTCCTAAAAAAGGAGACACATAGGTGGCTCCTGCTTTGGCAGCCAAAATTGCTTGACCCGCAGAGAAAACCAGCGTACAGTTGGTTCGTATGCCGTTTTCGGTAAACCATTTGATGGCTTTGATCCCGTCTTTGATCATCGGAACTTTCACCACAATGTTTTTATGAATGGCCACTAACTTTTTACCCTCTGCTACCATGCCATCAAAATCGGTGCTAATCACTTCGGCACTGATGTCTCCATCAACCAATTCACAGATGGTTTTATAATGCTGCAAAATGGCTTCTTGTCCCTTGATGCCTTCTTTTGCCATCAAGGAAGGGTTGGTGGTTACTCCATCCAAGATACCCAAATCATTGGCTTCTTTGATTTGCGCTAGGTTGGCAGTGTCAATAAAAAACTTCATGGTAATAAAATTTGAATAGGCAGTGTTGAAAGTGCTAAGATAAAGGGAGAAAAGAAACTTCTTTCAAGCGGGAAAAACAACTTATATACAAGTTATTCCTATGGGAGTTTGGCGCACAAAAAATGGCAAGTTACTTACATCGCACCGCTCAACCATCTACCCTTGCTACCTT
>CAZCCN010000152.1:0-3822 GCA_964497085.1 uncultured Ferruginibacter sp. | reverse complement strand
TTTTAGAACCGACAGTAAAATATTCAAAGTGGGTCCCCAGGCTGCCATTGTATATGCTGCCACTGGCGAGTGGTCCTATTTAAATGAGTGTCATGGTCAGCTCTATGCCCACGATCTGCAAAACGGCCTATACAGTTTCAGTAACAATGTGTGGACACCACTAACCACTACCAACTCGTTGCCTTTGCTCGATCCTGTTACAGCCATTCTCCCTTTCAAGCCCGATACGTTACTGGTTGCCACGTTAAAAAATGGTTTGTACCAATTGGCCAACAATGCCTATATAAAAATAGAAACGCCGGCGTTGCGTCAAATTCAAGCGCAAAGGATTTATGCGGCCACCCTCCTCAATAACAACTGGATGGCCCTGGCCACCACCATTGGGGGCGTATACATTGTCAACAATCAAGGAGCCATCATACAACAGTTTTCCAAAAACGAAGGGCTGCAAAACAACAATGTCTTATCGATCCAACTGGACAAGCAGAATAATTTGTGGCTGGGGTTGGACAATGGTATTGATTGCGTGGCGTACAACAGCGCAGTTAAACACATTAGTCCGAACACACAAGATGCTTCGGGGTATGCGGCCATCATTCACAAAAATATTTTGTACATCGGTACGTCCAGCGGACTGTTCAGTACACCCCTTCAACCAGAAAAAGATTTGAGTTTCAGCAGGGGCGTATTTACGCCCGTCAACAACTCTACCGGTCAAAACTGGAGCTTGGCAGAAATCAATGGACAATTGCTGATGGGTCATCACGAAGGAGCCTTTGTCATCGAAAACAACGAGGCAAAATTGCTGTCATCCAATCCCGGCTTCTGGAATTTTGTTCCCCTGTCCAACGTCTTCCCCTCTTCCCGTATCATTGCCGGGAATTACAAAGGCCTTACTTTTTTTAACGCCAATCAAAAGTCCTTTAGCAGCGCCGGCACCCTTCCAAAATTTGTGGAATCATCCAGGTATATCGCCATCGACAACAATGGAAACATCTGGGTATCCCATCCTGATCAGGGTGTATACAAAATTGAAGCAACTTCAGATAGCAACTACACCACCACTTTATATACCGATCAACAGGGACTGCCACTGACCCTGAACAACCATGTGTTCAAAATCAAAAACGAAGTGGTGGTGGCAACTGAAAAGGGCATTTATGCATACAATCCGGCCAAAGATGCTTTTGAGCCTTCTGCCTACTACGCCAAAATATTCGGCAACCAAAGCCTTCGCTATCTGAAAGAAGATACAGATGGCAACATCTGGTTCATTCACGAAAAAACATTGGGGGTAGTCGACATGAGCACAGGTACCCCAACAGTTGCATACCTGCCCGAACTGAACAACAAAATGCTGAGCGGATTCGAATTGGTGTATCCGGTGAATGCCAACAATATTTTTCTGGGCGGTGAAAAAGGTTTTTACCACATCAATTACGAAAAGTATAAAAAAACAATAGCCCCCTTGACGGTTCGATTAAAATCGGTATCTATTTTCAACCAAAAGGACAGCATACTGTTTGGCGGTTACTTCCACAACATCAACGAAGCACAGATCCAGGACCTGGAAAACATTCCAGAACTGAGCAACGAATGGAAAAATATTTTATTTGAATTTGCAGCGCCCGTATTCGGACAGACATCCAAGCTTGAATACAGTTACCGGCTCAAAGGATTCGATAAAAATTGGTCGGAGTGGTCGGATAAAACTGAGAAGGAATATACCAACCTTCCTGCAGGCAACTATAGTTTCGAAATCAAGGCGCGCAGCAATTTGGGTAATGAATCCGAGGTGGTGGCTTATCATTTCGTGGTGCTGCCCCGGTGGTACAGAACCTACTGGGCCTATGCCCTTTATGGCTTGACAGGTGTATTGCTGGTGGCCAGCTTTTATAAAAGACAACGGAAAAAGTTTTTTGTACAACAGCAGAAATATGAAGAAGAGCAAGAAAAACTGAGCTATCTGCACCAACTCGAAATCAACAAGGCGGAAAGCGAACTGGTTACCCTTCGAAACGAAAAACTCCAATCTGAAATTGATTTTAAAAATTCAGAGCTGGCTACATCTGCCATGCACCTGGTACAAAAGGGAGAATTGATTGCCAAAATCAAAACGGAGTTGAACCACATCATGAAAGCCATTGACAACGAAAAAACCGTGGCCGAATTAAAGAAAATGATTAAAGTGTTGAGTGAGGACGACAAGATGGATAAAGACTGGGAGCATTTTGCCCAGCATTTCGATAAAGTAAACAGTGATTTTGTATTGGTGTTGAAAGAGAAGCATCCCAACATCACCGCGAATGAAATCAAGCTTTGCACCTATTTGAGGATGAATCTGTCGAGCAAAGAAATCGCGCAGTTGATGAACATCTCTGTTCGGGGTATTGAAATCAGCCGCTACCGATTGAGGAAAAAACTCGGCATCGGATCAGAAGTCAGTTTATTCGATTACCTGATCAACCTCAGCAACAAAGAAATATAATCAGTTGCCAATTAAATATTCCCAGGCAGACACCAATGATGGAATCACATCACCACCGGTCGTTTTGGGTATATAGGCATCCAGGCAAGTCATGTTGTGGTCCGGAAACAGTACATTGATGGCAGGTGTCGCACTGGTGATCAGCGTGTGCGTATTGCTATACGGTGGTGTATTGGTATCAAGACTCACGGCAGGGCCTATTAAACCCATGTCAGCCAGCTGCGTTTGTACGTTGGCGTAACTAAAGATCTGGTCTTTGGTGCTGTTGATGGAATATATTTTGGAAACAGGGGTGGCTCCAGGATTGAATACCCAGGCAGCACTTTGACTCAGGGCGCTGTTCCAGTCGATGGAAGAAAAAGAAATGGAGCGCTCTACCGATACTTGTTTGGCGATGTACAGTGCGTGTCCGCCTCCCTGCGAATGACCCGCCACGATACACTTGCTCCAATCCACTTCGCCGTTGCTCATGAATTGCTGCCAGTTCTGATCCGGATGAAGGGCTTGCAGGTACAACAACAATTTGTACAAACGGTTTTTGATGCAATTGTCTGCATTCACACTCACGCCAGCAGACTGATCGGTGCCATCAAATATTTCTTGTCTGCACTTGCCAAATTGAGTGTTGTCTGTATTGGAGGCCGCCGCCGTATATAAGTCGGAGTTGTTGGGATACATCAGCCCAATGGCATGATAGCCCATGGCAGCCGCTTTTTTGACAATCAGCTTGTACACCGCAGGGTAACCCGTGGTACCGGGAAGAAAAACAAACAACTTGTTTTTCAATGTGGTGCGGGTATCTAGGTATATATAATGTTCGTTGTTGAAACTGCTGATTGCATTGTTGGTCAGCGAAGGCAGTATCGAATATTCAAATGTCTGCCCAGCTGTATTCACGGTGATGGTTCCTGTGTAGGTTACCGCAGGAGAACCTCCCGTGGTAGTGACGGTGTATGTGTACACACCCGTGCTTGTCGGACTTCCGCTAATGGTCAGGACACCGTTCGCATACGTCCCTGTCACGCCTGCAGGCAAACCGGAAACCGTTACCCCCGAAGCCCCGCCACCTGCATTGTATACAATGTTGACGATGGGTGTATTCAGTATCACCGTCTGGTTGGTGGTGCTTGACGCAGACCCTAATGTCAGGGAAGGTACCAGGGTAGAACTTTTTTTACAGGCTGACAATACAGCTACCGACAATAAAAAAAACAGCAACTTTTTCATGCGCAGGGTGTTTATGGTATAAAGCTAAAGCTTTTATTAGAATAAAGCAGCAGAACGGACTGCTTATAGGCAGGTTGGTTGGATGACATTGATTTACAGCATCAACA
>CAZCCN010000151.1:0-3871 GCA_964497085.1 uncultured Ferruginibacter sp. | reverse complement strand
ACGTCTAGATACAAGCGCTGACATCCTCGAAATGCCATATGCGATGAGTGTATTTGTCAAGGAGCTTGAATGCATGCATGTGAATGTCAAGCTTTTAACGAAAGAAACTGAGTAGAAATAATGATGCGATATATTTTTATTGGATGTATTCTTCTAGCATCCACAAAAGACATATGTAAAAAGGTCATACGCATGAAAACTCATGGGCCACTTTATATTTTATGTAAGCAGGTCAGATCGTCCAAAACGGATTTGAACCTTTCAAGACAATAGACATCACCCCCAACGAGTAAAATGTCTTCTTCTAACGCTACTATGTCTTCTTGCATCGAGTTTGCAAACCGTGTTATCCCCAACCGCAGTCCTAAGGATCGTCGTGAATACGCCGAGGCCCTTCTTCAGTGCCGTATCCAACCAGCTTATCATATCACCACCACAATGGGAGAGTACCCATGTGATTGCTACCCACTTATGGAGTGGGATACCAAGGGCTGGACCACTGTCACACGCAAGGTTCGTGTGAAGAAGGTCTGGACCAACGAGGAGCTCGACGAGGAGGCTAACCTCGACAACTGGGACTATGTTTTCACAGACATAGCTGCTGGTACGGTGGGCAATTTCACACTCGACAGCATCGCAACCATCGACCAACGCGACGAGGTGATTGGCAACCCGAATGATCCGGCCAGTTACAGTGAGATCAATTTTGGACAAGAAAAATATGCCGCAGGCATTGGAATGGTATACAGAAGGTTCTTTCACAACGAGTACCAGCCTGGTGGGAATGGATATTTTGCGGATGGGTCTTACGGAGTGACGTACACGATGATCGATCATAACTAACAGGGACTGATAGAACAATGGAAATAATTATTCGACCAGCGGAGAAGGACGATTGTCCGCAGATGATGGAATTGATTCGAGAGTTGGCTTTGTATGAAAAAGCACCGCAAGAGGTAACCGTTTCATTTGATCATTTCGTGGAAAGTGGATTTGGCCCCCAGCCGGTTTGGTGGGCCTATGTGGCTGTGCAAGAGACAAGCGAAACAAAAAAAATTGTAGGATTTGCTTTGTACTATATCCGATACAGCACCTGGAAAGGACAACGTATGTATCTGGAAGATATTATCGTAACGGAAGCAATGCGGGGCAAAGGAATTGGCAAACAGTTGTTTGATGCGTTGCTCGAAGTGTGCACAGAAAAAAAACTCACTGGAATGGTATGGCAAGTGTTGGAGTGGAACAAGCCTGCTATCAACTTTTATAAAAAATATCCATCGGTACAATTTGACCAGGAATGGATCAATTGTAGCATCTAATCATACTGAAACAAAGCATCATGGCAGAAAAGATTTTCATGGGACCAGACGGTTGTTTGCATGTACCCAACCATCCCATCATTCCATTTATTCAAGGAGACGGCATCGGGCCCGATATCTGGAAAGCAAGTGTACGCGTGTTCGATGCGGCTGTGGCGAAAGCATATGAAGGAACTAAAAAAATTGAATGGCTTCAGGTATTGGCGGGTGAAGAAGCATTCCATGCCACTGGCGAATGGATGCCAGCTGCCACCATGCAGGCTTTTAAAGATTGTTTGGTATCCATCAAAGGCCCATTGACGACACCTGTCGGAGGCGGCATCAGGAGTTTGAATGTAGCATTGCGCCAGGAACTGGACTTGTATGTATGCCTTCGACCCATCCATTATTTTGAAGGCACCCCCTCTCCCATGTGGCAGCCTGAAAAAGTTCAGATGACCATTTTCAGGGAAAACACAGAAGATATTTATGCAGGGATTGAGTATATGACGGGTACACCTGATGCAAAGAAACTGATTGACTTCTTGGTGAATGAAATGGGGGTAAAAAAATTCAGGTTTCCGGAAAGCACTTCCATTGGCATCAAACCAGTGAGCAAAGAAGGCAGCGAACGATTGATTCGTGCAGCTATACAATATGCCATAGAACACAAACTTCCTTCTGTTACCATCGTGCACAAAGGAAACATCATGAAATTCACCGAAGGCGCTTTCAAAAACTGGGGATATGATTTAGCGGAACGCGAATTTGGAGGACAAGTGTACACCTGGCAACAATGGGAAAAGACAAAAAAGGAAAGTGGAGAAGCCGTTGCCAACGAAGAAATGAAAATCAGTTCCATCGGCGGCAAAGTAATCATCAAAGATGCGATTGCGGATAATTTCCTTCAACAAGCCCTGCTGGCACCTCAAGACTATAGTGTGATTGCCACCCTCAACCTGAATGGAGATTACATCAGCGATGCCTTGGCTGCCCAGGTGGGTGGCATTGGCATTGCGCCAGGAGCCAACATCAATTACACAACGGGACATGCTGTGTTTGAAGCCACTCATGGTACCGCTCCAAGATTCGCCCACACCAATACCATGAATCCAAGTTCCGTGGTATTAAGCGGCGTCATGATGTTTGAATATATTGGATGGCGAGATGCGGCAGAACTCATCAGGCATGCAGTGGCCAAAACCATTCGCAACAAAACAGTGACCATTGATTTTTATAACCTGATGAAAGAAGCCACCCTGTTAAAGACGAGTGAATTTGCAGATGAAGTGATCAGGAATCTGTAACCAAATCAAATGACAACTTTCCCTTAATTTCGCAATTCAAAAATATCCAAGTATGGCAAAAATAAAAGTGACCAATCCTGTAGTCGAGTTAGATGGAGATGAAATGACCAGAATTATCTGGAAGTTTATCAAAGACAAGCTGATCCTTCCTTATCTAGATGTTCCCATTCAGTATTTTGATTTGGGAATGGAATACAGAGATCAAACCGACGACCAGGTAACCATTGACGCAGCAAATGCCATCAAAGCCTGTGGTGTGGGTATCAAATGTGCCACCATTACACCCGATGAAGCGCGTGTGAAAGAGTTCAAGCTAAAACAAATGTGGAAGAGCCCCAACGGCACCATCCGAAATATTTTGGACGGCACCGTGTTCAGGGAACCCATTGTGATGAAAAATGTACCCAGGCTCGTAACCAACTGGACTGCTCCCATCATTGTGGGTCGCCATGCTTTTGGAGATCAATATCGTGCTACCGATACCGTTATCAAAGGAAAAGGCAAATTAACCATGACGTTTACACCTGAAGGTGGTGGTGAGCCCCAAGTGTTTGAAGTATACAATTATAAAGGAGATGGTGTAGCGATGACCATGTACAACACCGATGAAAGCATTTACGGTTTTGCCCGCAGCTGTTTCAATATGGCTTTGAGCAAAAAATGGCCATTGTATCTGTCTACCAAAAACACCATTTTAAAAAAATACGACGGAAGGTTCAAAGACATCTTTGAAGAGGTTTACCAAAAAGAATTCAAACAGCTATTTAATGAGGCTGGTATTGTCTATGAGCACCGCTTGATTGATGACATGGTGGCGAGTGCATTAAAATGGAATGGAAATTTTGTGTGGGCTTGTAAAAACTATGATGGAGACGTACAAAGCGATACCGTTGCCCAAGGATTTGGCTCTTTGGGATTGATGACTTCTGTTCTGGTAACGCCCGATGGAAAAACGATGGAGTCGGAAGCGGCGCACGGAACCGTAACACGCCACTACCGCGATCACCAAGCAGGCAAACCGACCAGCACCAACCCTATTGCCTCTATTTTTGCTTGGACCAGGGGACTGGCTTTCCGTGGCAAACTCGACAGCAACCAGGCATTGATTGATTTTTGTCATGCACTCGAAGCCGTCTGCATTGAAACAGTGGAAAGCGGCAAAATGACCAAGGACTTGGCCGTTTGTATCCATGGAAACAAGGTGTACCATGGGGATCATTATTTGTATACGGAAGAGTTCTTGGATGCAATCGATGCCAATTTGAA
>CAZCCN010000150.1:0-3921 GCA_964497085.1 uncultured Ferruginibacter sp. | reverse complement strand
TGGTAGGGGCGGCTGGTGCTGTTGCTGTGCTGGAAGGTGTGACATCAGCCCAAGTGGTACCCACCCTGATTTCATCAATATCGGCTTTGGGTGTATTGGAACCATTTCTCAAACAAATAGATGAAAAAGAGGAAAGGGTATTGGTACCTGTTGCATTGGTGACTGCACCCGCAGGCTCCGCACCTCCTAAACTAGAAGGATTCACCCACAAACTGGCCAAATTAGGCGTGACCGACTTATCAAATTTTACAACAACCAAATACGTGGTGCCAAAGTTCAAATCCTGCGCAAATTCTGTGTAGCTGGGTGTACCACCAGACTGATTTTGAATCAACAATCTAAAGTTAGCCCCTGTATTCACAGACTTGATGCCAAGCCTTCCTCCAAAAATTGTATTGGAAATTCCATTGGCAGCACCAAAGTGCATGAAATAATCTCCGGTTGTATTCAATTGAGTGTTGTCAACAATATTTACAAGTACTGAATAATAGGCCACGTTGGAACCTGTTCCGGTGATTCCTGTATTGACGTCTCTTGTAGTGGTCGCATTTGTTCCTGGGAGCCTCACTTTGTTGCCAACTGAACTTTGCAGTCCTGTATAACTCAAGCTTCCCGAGGATACATCAATGGTGCCAACCTGCGAGTTACTGTGTGTATACCAATTATTCACAGGCCCGCCAGTAGTATTGGTGTTGCCACCTATATTGTCCCCAACTGTATAATTAAATCCCTCGTAAAGGGACTGAGCTGTTCCAGCAAAATAAAAAGTCATAAATGCCAATGCGATACAAACTGAACGCATCCTACTGAAACAACGACCAACATTGGGTAGAAAACTATTTATCATAAAAGATATTTTTATAAAAATGTACTTTCTCTTCGTTACATTTTTGAGCAAAGAGCCAACAGCAAAGTTGGCTCTTTAGATGAAAATTTATTATAGTCCAAGCACTCTGATGTCATCAATTTCCCAGGTAGACGAGCTACCAGGATTGGTTCCATCATAGACAAAGGCGATGTATACGGTACCGCTGAATGAACTGATATCAATGTTTCCTGAAGGCGTGTAACCCGGGAAATTGGATGCACTCGGTGGGCATAGAGTAGCCTGTGCCGTAATATCCGTCCAGTTAGCCGTCCACGGATTACCGGTGCCGGTATAAGATCCATCGTTGGAAATAAGAATTTTCAGAGCAGCTGGTCCATTGCTGGAGTAATCTTGCTGGGTTGTAAAACTGAGTGTTTCGTTGGTGGTATTGTTCATATTGATACCAGCCGTTACCAACCAGGTTTTTACTTGAGCAGGTGTGGGTGTTGCTCCATAAGCTGTTAAATAAGCATACTTGTTGCTATTGTAAATTTTAGCAGAATAGGTTCTGGCACCAATTTCTGAAATATTTGCCCATCCATTGATTGCAACGGCGTTGTAAGGCGCAGTGGTAGTAGCATTTTGTGTCTCAAAATCTTCATTCAACAAAACGATGGTTCCGGGAGGCGGTGCACCGCAACGGCCATTGGTAAACTGTACATCAGATGTATCACGGAGCAGCAATTGCTTGGTGGTGGTACTGCTGGTGGGTGAAGAACGATAGATGGTATAAATGGCTGTAATGCTTCCGTTTCCGGTAGGCACATGAATGCCGGCGAAATTGGCATAGCCGCTAGTGCGAACCGTGGTGGTCAAGCTGCTTCCACAGCCCAAAGAGATCAATCTGTTCACTGTGCTTTTGTAAGACGACGTGTCTCCGTATGTTTTAGAGGAATCTCCTGCCACAAACTCATATCCATCCAATTTTACCAGGGCATTGATATAGCGATTGTCCAATGAAGTACCCAAATCATTAATGGTTACAGAAAGGGGTTCAACTGGATTGTTGAGTGAACCGCCGATTAAGTGGTCATTTACAATGGCTCCAGGAATACCTTCAATACTTGGCAAACCATCTACAATGGCTTTGTAACCCAATACCATATTGCTGTATGAATCCGTTAAGGTAAGGCCCTTACATTTTACATATACCTTTCTTCCTACGGGATAGCTGGCATACAAGCTGTACGCGTCAACCAACAATTGAATCGCACCCGTGGTATCTTGAATAAACAATTGCTTATACATGTTGCCACTCTTATCGTTTGCCACTACAATACCAGAAATAATTACATCTTGTGTAATCAAATCATACACACCAGGGATGGTATGGTATGATTTCAGATTTTGAATGCTGGTATTGGCTACAATGTTTACATCCCCAGGTCCGGGAGGCGCATCAAATGTTTTCTTACAAGCACTGATGGTGCCCAATACAGCGATCAAAATAACTGCTGATAAGAATTGTTGAATTTTGTTCATGTTGTTTATTTTAAAAAGTTTAATAGTATATATAATTAAAATCTTAAGGCTACACTCGCCAAGAAATTGGTGCCGTATGCGTAAAATTTCTTAGCGGGGAATTTGTCAATGTTTTTCTCTGCGTAATCAAATCTCAATTGCTCATATCCTCCTGAGACAATGTTGGTATTATTCAGCAGGTTGTTCACCCCTACATTGAATACCAAGAAAGTCCTTTTACCCAAAGATTTGTAACGATTGTTCATCAACCATGAATACCCAAAATACAAATCGACAGTATGCTGGGGCTTTAATTTGGTTTGATCTAAGATTTGTCCCCACAATGCTGAAGTAGGATCAATGCCATTGACGGCATCAGCGGTTCTTCTGATAGGGTTAAAGTCTAACCACATGTCATCAAAATAGTTGACATTCAAATTGACGTACCAGTATTTGGGTGAACGATAATTCAATCCCAGGTTATATGCCTGCTGTGGGGTTGGCACATTATAATTTTTAGAATAAATCAACTGATCTTTGGCAATCACTGAAGCACTGTTGTCTGAAGTAACCGTAGCCACTTGACGTGTGTTGTAGGTGTATTTTCCAATTCCTGCTATCGCATTCAGCGTCAGCCCCCTCACCAGAATCACTTCTGCACCCAATTCAACCCCCTTATGCTCCTTGCCAATGTTATTCAATGCATAATTCACCACTGCCCTCAATTGATCATTGTAGAAGGTCAGCACATTGGTTTGATGCGCGAACGTGGTATAATAACCTGTAGCCCTGAATTTTACTGTGGGCGAAATCAATGAGTATCCTCCCTCAATAGAAGCGATGTGCTCATTGCGAAGATTGTCCTGAATGAAATCCCTGGTTCTGGGTGCGATATATGCATTTTCAAAAAATGGCGCCCTGGTTTCGTAGCGTGCATTTAAGAATACATAGTTCATTTTGGCGACCTTGTAACTCAGGCCTGCTTTGGCAGCGTAATTGTAAAACTCATGCTCGGCAGACTTACCATAAGAGTTGTCTAAGAATAAACCGGTTCTGACATTTCCTACTCTCCAAAAATTGGTGTAGGTATTTTCAGCCCCTACAAAAAAATCAAGCGCATGAAGCTTGACATTGGTCTGTATCCAACCGGTTGCCCGTTGAATGTTGATGTCATAATTATACCCCACCTTGTCCCCTACTTTTACAATCCGGTTGGGTGTATTGGCATCGTTTTGACCAGCAAAAGGATTGGTTGGGAAATCTCTTTCCGCGAACTGATTTAAGTCTACATAGAATTCTCCGCCCAATAAGTCATTTACTTTCTTATAATATTGATTGCGCTGGTTTTCATAGCTAAGGCCTGCTACAATGCTGATGTGTTTGTTGATGACAGCATTCAGTGTGGTATTGAAATTAAGCTTGTTGGTGTGTGTCACCCTTTCTTCCAAAATATACAAGGACCTTCTGCCTGCATATGAGTTACCAATGATGCCATTGACATCATTGATTCGTTCGTAGTTGCCATAGTTGGCAGCATACAGAGCATCCCAGTTGATTTGACGTTTACTGATGTCGTTTTTCAAAGCATCATA
>CAZCCN010000149.1:0-3928 GCA_964497085.1 uncultured Ferruginibacter sp. | reverse complement strand
ACTTCCGCGGTTATAAAGAACTTTTTAAGGACTGCAAAAATAAGGATTGTTGCAGTAAAAAAACAAACTTTTTATTTATACTTTGGATTGTACAAAGTATTATCAGGCACATTGACTTGTGGCTTTCCTTTATAACGGTGAGCATACAAGCTATAACATCCACCCAGAACAAACGCAACAATCACAAAAACTTGACAATACCAGATAAACCTGGAAGATGATACCCAATTGTGTGTAAAATCTTTGTGTGAGTTGTCTATTATTTCGTTGTGCATACAAGAATTTTTTGGTAGGCAAAAATAAGGCCTTCTGCTTAAAAAAAGCTATTTGGATACAATAATTTCAGAAAAGTACCGCTTCTTTTGTTTGAAGTAATCCCAGGCTACAGCGCCTTTGTACCAACCGGTGAGGGCTACCTTTTTAGGGAGCGCATTGGATATAGGGGAAGGGGCGAAAAACAACCACCGAACAAAGCCCAAATGAGCTCGAACAATGGCCCAATAATACCCTGGATTACCTGCCAACAATTCTTTATAAGCAGAGAGCGCGTCCAATGCAAAGCGAAGGGGTATTTTCCAGCAAGATTGACTGAATGGCAAGTTTTTGGCCAGCATAATCAGGTTGTTGCGAAAATTCAAATAGGTTTTGCGTGGATTGCCTTGAGGCAACGTGCCACCTCCCACATGGTACACCACCGATTGCGGAACCGCATAAACTTTGTACCCGCTCCTTTGTACTCGCCAACAAAAATCAATCTCTTCCTGATGGGCAAAAAAGTAAGGATCCAATCCTCCCAATTGATGAAATATTTTAGCTCTTACCAACAATGCGGCGCCACTTGCCCAGAAACAAGGAGTAGCCTCATCGTATTGTCCATGATCTTTTTCGGAAGTATCAAATACCCTACCCTTAGCAAACGGATACCCGAATTGATCCAACCAACCTCCGCAAGCACCCGCATATTCAAATTGATCTTTTTGATGGTAAGACAAGAGTTTGGGTTGGCAGGCACCAATCGCAGTGTATTTTTCCATCCATTCTATCATGGGATCTATCCAGCCCGGTGTCACTTCCACATCGCTGTTCAGCAATACATAATAATCAGCACAAATATCCTGCAAGGCCACATTGTATCCTTTTGCAAAGCCTAGATTGATTGGATGCTCAATAACGTTGACTGGGAAACGCTCCCGCACAAAGGCTACAGAGTCATCGGTAGAAGCATTGTCTACCACATAAACTTGAACATTCGGATAGGTAGTTGCCAATACAGAAGGCAGGAACTGTTCTAAATATTTTTTACCGTTCCAATTGAGTATAACTACTGCAACGGAAGGCGCTGGATGAACAAATGGTGGTGTGAACGAACTCAATGCGTACAATTGTAATGATATCCTACAAAAATACTTTATTTATTTTGATTGACAGGCCTGATAAAATAACCGAAATGTGTAATTTTAGACATGCTCCCCCACTTCTTTCATTGGCGTACCCTATTGGCCATCGTTGCCATCGTGATTGTTACCGGGACCGTGTTCTATTCGGATTTTCTGGCTAAAAAAATTGCAGCAGAAGAGAAACAAAAAATAGAACAATGGTTGCAAGCTGCCACCGACCTCAACAACCCGACTGCCAACTCCAGTAATTTGGCCAGCAAAATATTGACTGAAAACAGCCAGGGTATTCCCATGATCACTGTTACGGAGAATGACAGCATTCTGGATCATTACAATCTCGATTCCACCCAATTGCTGACCGATAAAAACTATTTACACAATAAATTGAAGGAATTTAAAAAGGGATACCCACCCATCATTTGGAAAAATCCTTTGAATCCGTCAGAAAAAAACTTGGTGTATTACGGTGAATCTACTTTATTGAAACAGATTAAGTATTTTCCCCTGATACAACTCTTGATTGTTTCGCTGTTTATCATCCTGCTCATTGTAGCAATGAACATCCGAAACAAAAGCACTCAAAACCAGGTTTGGGTGGGTATGGCCAAAGAAACAGCCCACCAACTCGGAACGCCCATCAGTTCTTTGCAGGGCTGGGTGGAGATGCTCAAAGAAACAGAAACGAATCAGTCAATAGCCAATGAAATGAGCAAGGATGTCAACAGGCTGCAACTGGTGAGTGATCGATTTGGAAAAATTGGCAGTCAGCCCCAACTGACAGAAGCCAATCTTGTCCACCAGGTTGAACAGATGGTGCAGTACATCAAAAGAAGATCCAGCGAACGCGTTCAATTCAGTGTACTGGCCCCTCCTGATGAATCGGTAATAGCACCCATCAACGCACCGTTGTTTGATTGGGTGATTGAAAACCTGTTGAAGAATGCCTTGGATGCCATGGAAGGAAACGGGCAGATTACCATTCGAATTACAGCCGATGCAGGCTCTGCACCAATTGACATCTCAGACACGGGCAAAGGCATCAGCCGAAAAGACCAGTCCAAGATTTTCAGGCCCGGTTTCACTACCAAAAAAAGAGGATGGGGATTGGGTTTGTCCCTGAGCAAACGCATCATTGAAACCTACCACAGGGGCAACTTGTCTTTGCTTCAAACCGAACCGGGCAAAGGAACCACCTTTCGGATGGTGTTAAAAAAATAGCCTCGGCAAAAGCCAAGGCCATTCAGTTTTGTGCGGCAAAGGAGATTCGAACTCCCACGCCCTTTCGAGCGCTACCACCTCAAGGTAGTGCGTCTACCAATTTCGCCATCGCCGCATTTATTTTCAACCTGTGAATGAAATATCATGCGAAGATAAATGAATGGACTTAAAATTGAAATATTAATGCCCGCTCGTAGTTGTTTTCTTATTTAGTATAATTCTGAAAGTAGTTCCTTTGCCGTATTCACTCGATTTTACAAAGATTGAACCCTTGTGATATTGCTCAATGATTCTTTTGCTTAATGATAGACCGAGTCCCCAGCCGCGTTTTTTAGTGGTAAAACCCGGTTTAAAAACTTTGTTGAAATTAGATTTACCGATGCCTTTTCCGGAGTCTTTTACATCTATCGTGATATTAGATCTTTCATTATTTAGCGTTAATTCAATGTTGCCATTACCATCTATCGCATCAAGTGCATTTTTTAATAGATTTTCAATTACCCAGTCAAATAATGGAGCATTTATTTTTGCCATTATTTCTTTTTCATTTGATTTAACTGAAAAATGCACCGATTCATTGCATCTTTTTTTGATGTAATAAACCATATTATTGATTTGTTGAACCAGATTAGTCGAAACCAATTGAGGGGTGCTTCCAATTTTACCAAAACGATCACTGACAAGTTTTAATCTTTCAATATCTTTTGTTATTTCAGCTACTATTTTTTCATTTGTTTTATCTTCTTTCAGCATTTCCATCCATCCTTCCAGAGATGTTATGGGAGTTCCTAATTGATGGGCTGTCTCTTTTGCCATTCCGGCCCACACTTGATTCTGAGTGCTTTTATGTTGTGAGTTTATTGCAATGAGCGTTATGAAAATAAAAAGCGCTGCAACAAGCAATTGAACAATAGGAAAATAACGTACTTGTACCAATAAATCCGACTCTCCATAATAAACAAGATTTGTTTGATTCAGATTTAAAGGGTTCTTCCAAATAATTGGCGGATAAGTGCGTTTGAAATCATTCAGCTTGTTTCGCAAATAATCAGGATCCTTTTTTATTTTATTTGAATCTAAGTTATAATGGTCAAGTATACTGTCCGATTCAGTTACGGTAATCATTGGGATGCCAATACTGTTTTCTGTAAGAATTTTTCCGGCGAGGTCAGTGGAGCCATTATTGATGTTGTTTATTTCTGATGCAGCAAGTAACCATTGTTCAACTTTTTGTTTTTCATCAGCGGCAATTTTTTTAGAAATATAGTTGGAATAAAAAATAGTTCCTGAAACAATTGCTATCGCAATTAATG
>CAZCCN010000148.1:0-3954 GCA_964497085.1 uncultured Ferruginibacter sp. | reverse complement strand
TAGATAGTTTTCTTGAATATCCTGCATCGAAAGCAAATTCGCGTGGACGGAATTGATTCAAAGGCGATCCAGAATTATCAGTAAACTGAATGTTTCCTAGGCTAAAATACCTCAAGCCAGCATGCACGGCTTGCAGGTCATCTAATTTATAATAACCTGCCACATTCAACAGGTATACATCGCTCAATTTCAAATCACTCAACCAAGGAGTGTAAGTAGCTGCCACACTTAAATTGTTGTCAGCAAATGGAATTTTACCGGCATTCCAAAAGCCAGCATATGCATCGGGAGCAGTAGCAATGCCTGCATCACCCATACCCGCACTTCTAGCATCTGGAGAGATGCGAAGAAATGGTACAGCCGTGGTAACCACGTTAATATTGTTGGTAGCAGAAGTTTGCGCATTGGCTCCAGAAATCAATCCGGTCAAAAGCAAAAGAAAGGTCGAGATGTTTAGAATTGGTTGTTTCATGCGTTAGATTGTCTTGGTTAAGTAGACTTTGCTCAATAAGCGTTTGGTTGTTGTTTATGAATGAGTTGTAAATTTATAGTTTTTTCTGCAATCCCCAAGTTATTTGCCCCGATTGCTCTTTCATATATTAAAATATATGAATATGATTTGGTTTTTTAATCTGGTTCGTTAAACTGGGTGACACTCGATAGAGAAAACGATAAAATACAGGTAATTATTGCTCAAAAAATCCATTCAGCACTTCATCGGGTAAAAATTGGGGAAAATTATAGGAAAAGTCGCCCCGATTGCCTCTCAAAAGACAAATCAGATAATTTTATAACAAAACCCTAAAATTGGACGCAGGTTAGCGAAAGTTATTTATATTCGCGTTTATTGTAACTGAGTAGAAAACAATAGTATACAAACCATTCATCAAACAATTTGCAAAACGAATGCACATGCAAAAATTACTCTCTGGCAAAAACATTTTAATTGTAGTAGCCGCCGCATTAACCCTTAGCTCTTGTAACAAAGGAGGATCGGGTGGAAAGAAAGCCAAGTCTAGTGTTACTGGCTGGAACTACGACGACAAGAATATGGGTAATTTCCATGTTACCAAAATGAAGTATCCCAAAGCAGGCCCAGGTTTAGTATTCGTTCAAGGGGGTTCTTTTGTAATGGGCGCCAAAGAGGAAGATGTGATGGGTGATTGGAACAACATTCCTCGTAAAGTGACTGTGCCTTCTTTCTTCATTGACGAAACCGAAGTAGCCAACGTACACTACAGAGAATATTTATACTGGCTGGAGAACACTTTTAGCGGCGATTCTGCCATCATGAACAGATGCCTGCCCGATACATTGGTTTGGAGAGAAGAGCTGGCTTACAATGAACCATATGTTGAATACTACTTCCGGTACCCTTCTTACAATTACTATCCTGTAGTTGGTGTATCCTGGCAGCAAGCGCATGATTTTTGTATCTGGAGAACCGATCGCGTGAATGAATTGAATTTGGTAAAGAAAGGCTACCTAAAAAAAGATGCGGTTAAGAAAGAAATGAAAGGTGGTGGCGCAAGTGCTTCTTTCAATACAGAAAGTTATTTGATGAATCCTGATTTGATTCAAAATAAAAACAAACCCAGGAAGTCTGAATTAAAAGACATCAACAACAAACCAAGAGGTGTGGTAAAAGTAGAAGATGGCATCATGAACATGAGCTATCGCCTTCCAACAGAAGCAGAGTGGGAATATGCTGCCTACGGTTTGCTGAACCAAAACCCTGCCCCCAGAACCAAAGAATCTAAAAGCGGGGAAGAACTTCGTTCCAACCAACAAATTTATTCTTGGAGTAAAAACCCCAGTGGTTTGAGAGACAACCGCCGCGGAACTTTCCAAGGAAAATTCTTAGCCAACTTCAAACGTGGAAGTGGAGACAACATGGGTGTGGCCGGTGGCTTGAATGACCGTGCTGCCATCCCAGGTAATGTGACAGCTTTCTATCCAAATGCTTTTGGATTGTACAACATGTCCGGAAACGTGAGTGAGTGGGTAGCGGATGTGTATCGTCCATTAACTCCAACCGATGGTCAAGACTTCAACTATTTCCGTGGTAACAAATTCCAGAAATATTACAAAAACAGCAGCGGCGATTACGAAAGAGACAGCATGGGTCGTTTGAAAAAAGTGGATATTTCTGATGAAGAAGTTAAAAACAGAACCAACTACCAACGCAACAACGTGATCAACTATTTGGATGGTGATTCTATCAGCGGTGCCAGTTACGCTTATGGCGAAACCACACTGATCAATGATAAATCCAGGGTGGTAAAAGGGGGTTCCTGGAATGACAGGGCTTACTGGTTGTCTCCAGGCAATCGTCGCTTCTTACAAGAAGACCAATCTGCCAGCACCATTGGTTTCCGTTGCGCTCAAACCTACCTGGGTGCACCAGAAGGGCCCGGCTTTAAAGAGGGAAATATTTTCTCAAAGGCCAGACCCAGCAAAGGACGAAAAAAATAAATGTATATAAACAATAAAAAAGCCTCCTACCCCGGAGGCTTTTTTATTGCAATCAATGTTGTCAGAATTGATGTTATTTTTGTTGTCATGGATATATCAACTTTATACCAAATTTTCCTGCTGCATCCTTCTGTACAAACAGACACCCGAAAACTGCAACCGGGCGACTTGTTTTTTGCATTGAAAGGTCCCAGCTTCAATGGCAATGAATATGCCCAGAAAGCACTAACGCTTGGCGCAGCGTATTGCATTGTCGATGAGCCAGTCGAAACTGATCAACCTGAAAAGATGATTCGCGTAGACAATGTGCTTGACACTTTGCAACAACTAGCAAAAAAACACCGTTCCCAATTTGACATACCCTTTATTGCCATCACCGGCAGCAATGGAAAGACCACCACCAAGGAATTGGTTCATGCTGTATTGTCCAGCTCCTACAAAACCTATACCACCGAAGGCAACCTGAACAATCATATCGGTGTCCCGCTTACCCTGTTGAAAATCAAAAAAGATGCTGAAATAGCCGTCATTGAAATGGGGGCCAATCACCAAAAAGAAATTGCCTCCTATTGCGAATATGCCATGCCCACCCACGGTTTGATCACCAACTGCGGAAAGGCACACCTAGAAGGATTTGGGGGCGTTGAAGGGGTTAAAAAAGGAAAAGGCGAGCTATTTGATTATTTGAGGGCTCATACCGGAACCATCTTTATGAACTGGGATTATGATTACCTGCAAACCATGGGCAAAGGTTTGACTCAAATCAAATATGGCAGCGATCCGGCTACCTCAGACGTTGCCGGAACCATTGATCAAGACAGCGAATGTTTGACGGTGCGTTTCACAAAAGGAGTAAGCATCGACCTCATTCACACACAACTGGTGGGTGGATACAACCTGCCCAATGTGTTGGCTGCCGTATGTATTGGAAAAACATTTCAGGTGGCAGAGGATAAAATGAAAACAGCGCTGGAGTCCTATCAACCTTCCAACAGCAGGTCTCAATTGATTCACCTCAACAACAATACCATTGTGCTGGATGCCTACAATGCCAATCCCAGTAGCATGAAAGTGGCCATTGAGAATTTTGCCAAAATGCCTGGAGACAAAAAAGTGTTGATGCTCGGTGGGATGATGGAACTGGGAGAAGACACCCTGGCAGAACACCAAAAAATCATTCAACTTATTCGACAATATCCCTGGATGCATGTGGTGCTGGTAGGGGATGCTTTCAAAAACCTAGCCGAAGAATACCTTCATGTTGATTCTGCCCTGACTGCCAGGGAGTGGTTTCACAAAGCAGCCTTACAAGGGGTGCAGGTGCTAATCAAAGGATCCCGAAGCTATCAGATGGAAAAGGTGCTTGAATGATTTTAAAATACCCAAATTAGCCCGTACATTTGTGCCCCTTTACAATGGAGAGTTGTCCGAGTGGTTGAAGGAGCACGCCTGGAAAGTGTGTATACGGGAAACTGTATC
>CAZCCN010000147.1:2325-3974 GCA_964497085.1 uncultured Ferruginibacter sp. | reverse complement strand
GGTTAAGACCTTTCTGTACCACGACAATGGCTTCTTGAACGATTTATTGATCAAAGTAATGGACACAAACACAGAGATCAGCCCCAATTGGAAAGAACATTTTGAAGGACACATCCCTACCCGGGAAGAACTGTATAAAGAAGAAGTGATTTCGACACTCGGATACCTGCAACTCCGAAAAATAAAAAGACTCATCGCTGAGAACCAGCAGGAGCTTGAAAAAACCACCGACCCCGAGCAGCAAATCATTTGCATGCAAACGCACCAGCATTTAAAACAGCTGGAAGCGGCCCTCACCAAACAGGTGGGCACTGTGATTTACAAATAAAACAATTGGAATGTATTTATACCGCCAACACATCGATGGTGGCATCCGCATTCACCACCGTATTGGACAAACGTACGGTTCCGGCTTTGACAAAATGGGTGGCACACCAAACACCATCCAATTCAATTTGCGTAGACGCCTCCAGGCCGGAGTCCTCGATGATTTGCCAGTTGTAATCCCTGCACAAATCACTGGCGATTTTGGATGCGGGCTTGGGATATGCAATCCACAATTTGGCATTGGGCTGCAGGGCAGACAATACTTCATTTAAAATATCGGTCAATTGTTTTTTGCTAACCGCAAACAACAAGGCGAATTCTATTTTTCTGGAGCGCAGCAAAGGGGTTACGCTTTTGGAGAAATTAACTTTTTGAAATTGTTTTTCCACCGATGAAGGCAGTCCTTGAATCAGGATGTTCTTTTCGTCTTTCAACTGGAGTTTTTCGACCGCTGTCAGAATAGCCATAAAGCGTAACTAATTTAGGTGTCAATAATTCTTTGAATAATTAAATAAAACTGGATATAAAAAGACAGTAGGTTTTTATTTAATCTTTCGCATTCAAAGGGGCGTAAAAATACAACAAAAATGGATACCAGGCAAGAAAAAGGAAGCTCTTTTGGGCCCTTGTGGCATTTTATTGAGCAGGATGATAATAGCTAAGTGCCTCATCCATATATTTTTGCAATTGCGCCACCCGGTTTTGATCGGAAGGATGGGTAGCCAAAAATTCTGGAGGTTTGTTGCCTCCTGCTGCCGCCATTCGCTTCCAAAAGGCCACCGCTTCCCGGGGGTCGTATCCGGCCATAGCCGAAAACATCATCCCAAAACGATCGGCTTCGTATTCATGCTTTCTGGAATTGGGCAATAAAAATCCTACTTGGGCTCCGGGTATGAATACCGACCTGAATATGGTATTGGCCTGCTCTTTGTTTCGGGTAAAAATATCTCCTGCCACCGACAATCCCTGGGTAACCACCGCCTGGCTCATTCGTTCATTGCCATGGTGCGCCAATGCGTGGGTGATTTCATGTCCCAACACCACCGCCAGGGCTGTTTCGTTTTGGGTGACAGACAACAAACCGGTGTACACAACTACTTTGCCACCGGGCATACACCAGGCGTTGATTTCATTTTTGTCCACCAAATTGAATTCCCATTTGTATCCCTGTAATTCTTTCGACAATCCTTTTTTGGAATAATATTCGGTGATGCTTTCTGCAATCTTGGTGCCCACCCTTTTGACCATTTGCGCATCTTTGCTGCCGGTTTCGCTGGCCACTTTGTTTTGACTCAGAAAGCCCCTGTACTGGGTCAGGGCCT
>CAZCCN010000147.1:0-2315 GCA_964497085.1 uncultured Ferruginibacter sp. | reverse complement strand
AAGGTAGATTCAGGAAACAAGGCCAACTGGCTTCTGCCTGTGATGGGATTGTGTCAGCAGGACAACATACAGATGCATGCCAACACCCAAAAAAACGGCCATGTAAAATTGATTCGCTTCCACTGCATAGATCGCATGATAAAAAAGGAGATAAAATTGTTGGTGTATCGGAAAAACTACAAAGCATCGCGCTTGCGCAATTTTCTCTTGTCGCGGTATTTCAAAATAGGGATACGGCTTTCCACTCCCCTGAACAACCTGCCAATGTTTTTTTGATGGGTCATGATGACCAGCAGGGCCACCAGCAAGGCAAAAATGCGGTACATCAGTTCCTTTTCATTCCAGATCCATAGCACCGATACCGGAAACATGATGGCGCCCAAAATAGAACTGAGGGAGACATAACGGGTCAGAAACAATACCAGCACAAATACGCCGGCACAACAAACGGCTACCACAGGCTGTACACCGATCAGCATACCCAGCAAAGTGGCCACGCCCTTGCCGCCTTTGAAATTAGCAAACAGGGGGAAAATATGGCCAACAACCGCCGCAAGACCCAGGCCAATCATGAAATTGGTACGTTCCAGCTCGTTGTGTAAATAATAAGGCAGGAAATAAAACAAGCCCACCGCTACCATTCCTTTGAGGATATCCATGACCATCACGATGGTGCCATACTTGGGGCCCAAAACCCTGAACGTATTGGTGGCGCCCATGTTGCCACTTCCGTAGTCGCGAATATCGATGTTGAAAAAATGCTTACTGATGATCAGGGCCGTAGGAATGGAGCCAATCAAGTAAGCCAGTATGATGAGGAGCGCTTCTTTCATGAATAACTCAAATTGCTCAGATAAAAATACAAAAAAAATGGGATTGATAACGTTAAAGTAACATTTCAACAGGTGACTTATGGCGCCAAACAGCTTATAACCAGCCAGTTATTCCTGCTCAGGCAATGGTTCACCGTGAATCCATGGCCTTCAAGGGCTTCAATTATAACAGGTTCATCTTGGGTCAGAAATCCACTGAACAACACCGTGCCCCCCTTTTGACAAGATGCTTTGATTGCTGCAAGATTTTGAATGATGATATTCAAATTGATGTTTGCCAACACCACATCGGCCCGCACGTCTTGATGCAAGCAGGTTTCTGCTTTGAGCACCTCAATCCTATGGCAGTGGTTGGCTGCTATATTCTCCAGGGTATTTTCTATACTCCAATCATCATTGTCAATGGCCAGAACAGAGTCGGCGCCCATCTTTTCTGCCAGGATAGACAATACCCCTGTACCTGTACCGAAATCTATGACCCTTTTGCCGGAAAAATCGATGGCACTCATTTGCTCGACCATTTGAAAGGTGGTGGCATGGTGACCGGTTCCAAAACTCATCTTGGGTGTAATCAACAAATCGTAGCGGGCGGTGGGATGCGGACTGTGAAAAACAGCCCTGAGGTAAGCAAAAGGCTTTTCGTTGATATCCACCTGTATGGGATCGAAATTACGCTCCCAATTTTGATTCCAATTGGTTTGCTTGATGATTGATGTAGAATATTTTACATCGATTTGCTTGATTAAATTTTCAAATTCCTTTTCACTAAAAATGCCGACAGGAAGATATGCTTTCAGGGCATCTTGCAGTTCTTCAAAACCCTCAAAACCCAGTTGAGCCAACTGAGCGATGAGCCAATCGGCCTGCCCTTCTTGGAGGTCGGCAAAATGAATTTCCAGATATTCCATGGCAAAAAAAAAGCTGCAGTATCTTATCAATCAACTGCAGCTGTATTCGTTTAAAGATTCATTATTGTTCTCCCTGTGGTTTGGCAGGGGCTTCTGGTTTGGGCATCAAGGCTTTTCTGCTCAACTTGAACTTGCCGGTGCGGGGATCCACATCCAACAACTTCACCTTCACCTTGTCACCTTCTTTGAAAATACCATCCATATTTTCGAGTCGCTTCCAGCTGATTTCGCTGATGTGCAACAAGCCTTCTTTTTTAGGCAAGAATTCTACGAATGCACCAAACTCTTTAATGCTCTTCACGGTACCTTCATATGTTTCTCCAACAACCGGAACAGCTACCAATCCGTTCACCCATGCCAACGCACGATCCAGTCCTGCTTTTTCTTTAGAGAAAATGCTCACTTCTCCGTGGTTGTCTACCTCTTCAATGTTGATGGTGGTTCCTGTTTCGCGTTGAATTTCTTGGATCACTTTACCACCTGGTCCGATCACAGCGCCAATGAATTCTTTGTCGATGGTTATTTTCACCATTCTTGGCGCGTGTGGTTTCACATCTGGTCTGGCAGCAGCGGT
>CAZCCN010000146.1:0-4037 GCA_964497085.1 uncultured Ferruginibacter sp. | reverse complement strand
GAGTAGAAATATACGCAGTTTAACCCTTCCCGAATTAAAAGAATATTTTGAATCGATTGGAGACAAGAAGTTTCGTGCTATGCAGGCATATGAGTGGCTTTGGAAAAAAAATGCGCGGCATTTTGACGACATGAGCAATCTGTCCCTTGACCTGCGAAAAAAACTGGCCACCGATTTTGACCTGAAAGCGATTCAAACGGATGTAACCCAATACAGTAATGACGGCACCTTAAAATCCCGTTTCAGAACCCATGACAATCATTTGATTGAGGGCGTGTTGATTCCCACGGAAAAAAGAAATACCGCTTGTGTATCCTCTCAGATTGGCTGTAGCCTGACTTGTAAATTTTGTGCGACAGGAAAAATGGATCGGAAACGCAATTTGGAATTTGATGAAATATACGACCAAGTGGCATTGCTCAACGAGCAAAGCGAAAAAATGTATGGTAAAAAATTGACCAATATCGTATACATGGGCATGGGCGAACCATTGCTGAATTATAAAAATGTGTTGAAATCAATTGAACGAATCACCGCTTCGGACAGCATGGCGATGAGCCCGAAAAGAATCACCGTGTCGACAGCGGGCGTGGCCAAGATGATCAAGCAATTGGGTGACGACCAGGTGCGTTTCAATCTGGCCCTTTCTTTGCATGCACCGACAGACGAGAAGCGCAACGAAATCATGCCCATCAATGAAACCAATACCATTGACCTACTGATTGAAGCCTTGAATTACTTTTATGACCGGACTAAGAATGACATCACATTGGAGTACATTCTTTTCAAAGACAAGAATGACAGCCTGGAAGATGCCAACGAATTGATTAAAATTTATCGGAAGATTCCTACCCACCTTATCAATGTGATTGAATACAACCCAATTTCGGGCGCTGAATTTGTCAAACCAACGGAAGACGCTACCCAGGCATTTACAAATCATTTGGCAAAAAACAACGTGAATGTGCGGGTTCGGCGTAGTCGGGGCAAGGACATTGATGCAGCTTGTGGGCAGCTGGCGAACAAGGACAAATAAATCATTGAAGGTCCATTAAACCTTCGTTTTCAACGGCAGTCAAAACAGCATTACTTGTAAATCATACGATTATGAAAAAGCACCTCACTACCCTTCTGTTCATGACAATGGTTTTTGGCGCCGGCGCGCAAGACATGGAGCAACGCCCAGGACCCGGACAGCGAAAGCATCAAAGAGCCGATCAAAAAAGAGCCGAACACCAAGAAATGATGCGATCATTAAACTTGTCTGAAGACCAAAAGGCAAAAATGAAAACAATCCGGGAAGAACAAGCTGCCAAAATGCAAGCCCTGGAAAAAGAACAGAACATCACTGTTAAACAATACAACGACCGAAAAACAGCTCTTCAAAAAGAAACAAGATCCAAAAGAGAAGCTGTGTTGACTGCTGAACAAAAAAGCAAAATGGCCGAAAGAAAAAACCAACAAGCGGCCAAGAAGTCCGAGCAGCATGCCAGTCGAATGAACAAAATGAGCGCTGCATTGGGGTTATCCGATGAGCAAAAAAAGAAAATGGAAGCCTTGCGCGAAAGCCAACAGGCCAAAGCAAACCGTATCAAAGAAGATCCAAGTTTAAATAACCAGCAGAAAAAAATAAAGTTGATGGACCTCAGAAAAGAAGCGCAGGAAGACAGAAAGAAAATACTGACGCCAGCGCAATTGCAAAAAATGGAAGACCGCAAAAAAAAGCAGCAAGCAGCAACACCTAAGAATAAATAACCATTTACGATACAGTACTTCAAGCGCTTCCAAAGGAGGCGCTTTTTTATTGTCAGCCGTTGGTCTGGAAGGTCATCCGACCGATTAGTCGTATATTTGTGGCTCATTCCTGTTGAAAAACAGTATAAAACCGCTCCCCATGAGTCAATCTCCGTTTCAAAAATTTGTAGCACCCAAAAAAAACAGTGTTGTTAAAGAGGCTTTCAGGCAAGAGAAAAAGAAAGCTAAAAAAGAAAGAGCTGCCTATTTTGACAAAATAAAAGAGGAAAAATACCAAGCCAGAATGGCGGCCAAGAACACCCTGCGCACGGGCGAAAGCAAGCCTGCTCATCCTATAAAAAAAGGCCCAACGCCACAAGCTCCCAAACCTGCAGCCCCAGCCAAAAAAACGATTCAAGAAGCCATGCCACTGAATAAATTTTTGGCGCATTGTGGCGTTTGTTCCAGAAGAGATGCGGTGGCGTTGATTACTGAAAAAAAAGTAAAAGTAAACGGAAAAGTATCATTGGAACCTGGCTACAAAGTGCAGCCAACCGACGAAGTGGTATACAATGGAAAGAAATTGTTTGTCACCAAGAATCTGGTGTATATCCTATTGAACAAACCCAAGGATTACATTACTACTACAGATGATCCTCAAGGAAGAAAGACCGTATTGCAATTGATTGAGAAAGCTACGACCGAAAGAGTGTATCCCATCGGAAGGCTCGACCGAAACACTTCAGGTGTATTGCTGCTCACCAATGATGGCGATCTTACCCAGAAACTTTCTCATCCCAGTTATGAAATCAAGAAAGTATACGAGGTGAAATTGGATAAGGTGTTGCAAAAAGCACATTTTGAAAAAATTCTGAAAGGACTTACCCTCGAAGACGGACCCGTTACGGTTGATAGCCTTGCCTATGCAGACACCAAAGACAAATCCATCATCGGTATTGAAATTCACAGCGGCCGAAACCGAATCGTTCGACGCATCTTTGAAAGCCTGGGATACGATGTAAAAGGCCTGGACCGTGTGATGTATGCCGGATTGACCAAGAAAAATGTGGAAAGGAGCAAATGGCGGTACCTGAGCGAAAAAGAAATTCGATTGCTCAAATACATGAATGCTTCCAAGAAAAAATAATTTTATTCCTTCACGTCGTTGAGCAAATCAGTACTCCATATTGTTTTTGAAAATGATTCTTTTGTGGCTTTGAATAAGCCTGCCGGGTTGTTGTCTATTCCTGACAGGGAACAAAGCGAAAAATCTTTGAAAGAAAGGCTGCAAGAAAAATACGGCGTCATTTACACGGTGCATCGACTGGACAAGGACACGAGCGGCTTGATCTTGTTTGCCAAAAATGAGACCACTCATAAGTATTTTTCAAAGTTGTTTGAAGAAAGGAAAATAGAAAAGTTTTACCTGGGGATTGTACTGGGCTGTCCGCCACAAGAAAAGGGACTCATTGATGCCCCCCTTTCGGAACACCCTATTCAAAAGGGCCTCATGACCGTGCACAGAAATGGCAAACCCTCCTCTACGAGTTATGAAGTAATAGACGGAAACAAGCAATTCTCTTTGGTTTCTTTTCAATTACATACAGGCAGAACACACCAAATACGTGTACACAGCAAAAACATAGGACATCCCTTAGCCTGCGATCCATTGTACGGCGATGGCAAACCAGTATTGCTTTCGGCCATCAAAAAGAAATTCAAACTGAGTAAGCACGATGAAGAAGAACGGCCCATGATCAACAGACTGGCGCTACATTCCTATCGACTGGTATTTGAGGATGAATCTGGGGTTCAGATGGATTTGATGGCTGACATGCCGAAGGAGTTCAAAGCCCTGATGACACAATTGAAAAAAGTACACTAAGCTCAACACCTAGTTAGGCATTTTCATATAAATCCAACAGCCCTTCCGGCAGCTGAACAAATACTTTCTTGCCTTTTTTGTCAATTTTCAAGAGACTGGCTTCGTGCAATGGAATCAAGGCTTCATTGCCTTTGTACATGATGGTACACAATATCTGATGGGGCTGTTCATGCACTTCAATGATTTCTCCCAGCGTTTGCTGTCCTTCGACCATGGTATACCCAAGCAAGGCAATCGGCGCGGAGGGTTGGCTGTGTTGTTGAAAATCTGGCTGGGCCAACCAAACGGCTTTGGGGGTGAGTTTTCGGGCCGCTTCCATGGTGTCAATCCCTTCTAATTTGAGGTAGACTTCAGTGTCACTTTTAAGGGTGGCAGATTCAATGAAATAGGGAATAAAATTATCCTTTTGCGCTTCGAT
>CAZCCN010000145.1:1642-4093 GCA_964497085.1 uncultured Ferruginibacter sp. | reverse complement strand
ATGTGCCATTTTTTACTGTTTGAATTTTGAATGGTTTCAAAATTAATTAAGCAATTGCAGTTACTTTAATGTGCGTATACTGCGAACGATGTCCGTGTTTTTTACGGAAACCTTTTCTTCTTTTCATTTTAAAGGCGATTACTTTATCACCCTTAACAAGGTCATTGACAATTTCAGCTTTTACAACAGCTTTTACGGATGCACCGCTGGCGATGGTACCGCCATTATCGGTAAACAAAACATCTGAAAATTCTACAGAATCTCCTGTTTTGCCTTCAATGTGCGGAACGTATAAACTGTCTCCGGCTTTTACTTTAAATTGCTGACCTGCGATTTTAACGACTGCTAACATAACATACCCAAATTTAGGACGGCAAAGGTAGGTATTTCAGCTTATTATACAGCAGTTTTTTTGATCTTTTTTATACATGCCCCTGAAATCAGGATTTGAGCCACCCCTTTGCTCCTTAAATAGTAAAAAAAAATATAATATATTAAAGGCCCGCTTGGATCCAAGTAGGGGGGTATCGGCCAGGCAAGACCCTTCCAATCGCCTTTTCTCTCTATATTCGTAGCCTATATGCGCTTGATTTTGCGAATGGTACAGGTGTTGTTCAGCCTATATGCCATGTTGGTCTTTCTGGTTTTCATGTGCCTGATGCTTCCTTTTGTGATCATCACTGCTGTATTTCCGCCCACTACCCGGGCCGGGATCATCTATTTTTTGGCTACTCTATGGGCAGATGGTGCCATGTTTCTGTGGGGAATCCGCCACCGAAATATGTATGAGGCCCCAGACAACCCCAACAAGCCTTTCGTCTTCGTGTTCAACCATATATCATACATTGATATACCGATTCTGCTGAAATCCCTTCGCAAACATTCGATTCGGGTTTTGGGCAAAGCAGAAATAGCTGCCATTCCCCTTTTTGGATTCATTTACCGAAGTGCTGCCATCATGGTGAAGCGATCAGATGCCGCTGATCGGGCCAAAAGTGTGGCAATATTAAAAGAGACGCTGAGTCAGAACATTTCGATTGTACTGGCACCCGAAGGTACTTTTAACATGACCCACCATCCCTTACAGCGTTTTTATGATGGGGCGTTTAAAATCGCTATCGAAACGCAAACTCCCATCAAGCCCGTTTTGTTTTTGGATGCATTTGATCGGTTGCATTATGATAGTATTTTCTCTTTCACACCTGGCCGGTCAAGGACAGTTTTTTTGCCGGAAGTCGATGTATCCAATTACACCATGGCAGATGTGGGCTTGTTAAAGCAAAAAGTTTATGAAATCATGGAACAAGCCTTATTGAAATACAAAGCAAGTTGGATTCAATCATGAAAAGGGCCCAAACATTAGCATTTGAAGAAACCTCTTCGGGTTACTGGGCAGAAATTCTTCTGCCTTTGGCATTGCCAACTGTGTATACGTATGCAGTACCTGTGCACCTGGTGGATGCTGCCAAAAGCGGTTGCCGGGCTGAAGTAGTCTTTGGTGCCAATAAAAAATACGCGGGCATCATCAAATCTGTGACTACTAAACAACCCCAATATGTTACCAAACCGTTGTTGAATATTTTGGATGATGTACCGCTGGTTTTTGCTGAGCAACTGCAGCTATGGGAATGGGTCAGCCAGTATTATATGTGTACGGAAGGGGAGGTCATGACGGCAGCACTTCCGGCCAATTTCAAATTGAGCAGCGAAACCATCTTGGTATACAACGAATCCATCAGCGAAGATTTTTCGGCTTTGAATGATGAAGAATTTATGGTGGCGGAAGCCTTGCTGATCAAAAAGCAACTTCAAATCACAGAAGTACAACAAATATTAGATGCCACCCATGTATACCCGGTTATCAAAAAACTCATTGAAAAGAATGTTTGTTTCACCTGGGAAAAGCTAAATGAAAAATACAAAGCCAAGCGAGAAACCTATGTAACCCTCCATCCGAATTATATGCAGGAAGAAGCATTGGAACGCCTGCTCAATCAATGGAAAGGGGCGCCCAAGCAGCTGGAATTGTTGTTGGCTTTTATCCACTTGTACCGGTCGGCTGGCGAAGTGATGCAAACCGAACTGCTCAAAAAAGCCAATGCCACCAGTGCTCAACTAAAAGGTTTGACAGACAAGCAGGTGTTGTGCACCGAGAAGAAAAACATTGATCGCATCAAACAATTGCCTAAAAACATATGCATTGATTTTACATTGTCTGTACAGCAATCAACGGCGCTGGCGGCGATCAGTCAATCTTTTGAGACCAAAAATGTTTGCTTGCTGCATGGCGTGACCGGAAGCGGTAAAACACAATTGTATATTGAACAGATGGCGCAAATGGTTGCCAAAGGCAAACAAGTGCTCTATTTGCTTCCTGAAATTGCCTTGACCACCCAAATCATCCGAAGGCTTCAAAAGCATTTTGGTGGACACATTGCCATCTATCATTCT
>CAZCCN010000145.1:0-1632 GCA_964497085.1 uncultured Ferruginibacter sp. | reverse complement strand
GGAGCTGTGGAACAAAATTCGTTCGGGAGAAGTAAGCGTGATTCTGGGTGCCAGAAGTGCGGTGTTTTTGCCCTTCCATCAACTCGGTCTCATCATAGTGGATGAAGAACATGACCCGTCATACAAACAACAAGACCCTGCCCCCAGATACAATGCCCGAGATACAGCCATCTATTATGCTTCCTTGTTTGGAGCCAAGGTGCTGCTTGGCAGTGCGACTCCTTCGTTGGAAACCTATTTCAATGTGGTACAACAGAAATATGGTTTGGTGGAGCTGAATGAGCGGTTCGGCGGTATCCAATTGCCCTCCATTGAGATTGTCAACAACAACCAGGTGGCACAGAAAGGGAAAGTCATGTTGAGTCCACAATTGAAAGAAGCCATACAGCAAGCGCTTGACCAGGACCAGCAAGTGATTCTTTTTCAAAACCGAAGAGGGTACAATCCGTATTTAATTTGTGGTGCTTGCGGACACATTCCGCAATGCAACCATTGTGATGTCTCGCTCACCTTACACAAATACAGCAACAAATTACATTGCCATTATTGTGGCAGTACCTATCCCACCATGCCGGTTTGTCCGGCTTGCGGATCCAATGATTGGCAGGAGAAAAATTTTGGCACAGAAAAAATTGAAGAGCAGTTGGAAAGTGATTTTTCCAAGTATAAAATTGCCCGGATGGACGTGGACAGCATCAAAGGAAAAACGGCGCATGACACCTTGATTCAATTGTTTGAGCAGCATCGACTCGATATCCTGGTTGGCACGCAGATGGTGGTGAAAGGACTTGATTTTGATAAGGTGAGCCTGGTAGGTATTTTGGATGCAGATGGATTGTTGAGTTTTGCAGATTTTCGGGTGAATGAAAGAGCTTTTCAGTTAATGGAACAAGTGAGTGGTAGGGCAGGCCGAAAAAATGCCCAGGGCAAAGTATTGATTCAGGCCTTGAATGTGAAACATCCCATCTTACAGCTGGTTCAACAACACGATTATCCAAAATTTTTCCAGGCTGAAATGGCCGGTCGTAAAGAATTTTTTTACCCACCTTTCAGCCGAATCATCATGTTAACGCTTGCCCATAAAGACAAGGAGACGGTGGTTGCCGGTGCCAATGGTTTGGCCAGCTCCCTGAGCCAGGATTTCAAAGAATATGTGGTAGGCCCGGCCGCACCGGTGATTGGGAGGGTTCGAAACCAATATTTAATGGAAATCATGCTCAAGTTGCCAAAAGAAAAGGGGGTGCAGTACAAAAGAGTGATTCAACACCACATCAATCTGATTCGGTCAGATAAAAAATTCAAATCTATTCATATCATTGCAGATGTAGATCCAATCTAACGCAGCTTGACCATTCAAACCAACATATCGCTTCGTGCTTATAATACATTCAAGATGGATGTAAGGGCAGCTCATTTTGCTGCATCCGGTTCCACTGAAGAATTGTTGTCCTTGTTGCAAGAGCCAACCTTGGTCCGGCAGCCTCCTTTGATATTGGGTGGCGGGAGCAATGTCTTGTTCACCAAAGATGTAACCGGTGCAGTGCTTAAAAATGACATCAAGGGTATTTCAAAAGTGGCTGAAGACGATCAGTATTATTATATCCAAGCGGGTGCGGGTGAAAACTGGCATGC
>CAZCCN010000144.1:1525-4100 GCA_964497085.1 uncultured Ferruginibacter sp. | reverse complement strand
AAATCGATCAACTTACCAAACTTTATCAATCATAAAATGAATGCCATGCGTAAACAAATTGCAGCTGCCAACTGGAAAATGAATTTAACCCTGGAACAGGGTGTCTCATTAACCGAATCATTGCTAACTGAATCGTATGCATTCAGCAACCATCAATCTGTCTTGTTGGCCGTACCTTTCCCTTATTTGATGTCTATTCAACAACGGATTCAGCCAAATGCTCATTTTCATATTTGTGCTCAAAATTGTGCCGCTACTTCAAACGGTGCTTATACGGGTGAAGTCAGTGCAGAAATGCTCCATTCACTTCAAGTTTCATTTGTGTTGATTGGTCACAGTGAAAGACGGGAATACTATCATGAAAACAACCAGGTATTGGCTGAAAAAATCAACCAAGCACTCACAAATGGCATACAACCTGTATTCTGTTGTGGTGAACCACTGTCCATCAGAGAAAACAATGACCAAAACAACTTTGTAGAGAACCAACTGAAAGAAAGCCTGTTTCATTTATCGGCTGATCAGATGAGAGATTTCATCATCGCATACGAGCCCATCTGGGCCATCGGAACAGGCAAAACAGCTTCGAGTGACCAGGCGCAGGAAATGCACCTGCACATACGCAATGTGTTGGCAGCTCAATATGGCAACGATATAGCCCAGACAGTTTCGATATTGTATGGCGGCAGTGTCAAAGCCTCCAATGCAGCGGAGCTGTTCAGTAAACCCGACGTAGATGGCGGATTGGTAGGGGGCGCAAGTTTGGTAGCTACTGAATTTGCGGCCATTATCAAAAGCTTGAAAAAATAGCAAATGACAAGTATTAAACGGGTTCAGAACCTAATAATCATCATAAATACGCTAATTTTGCACCCTATAAAACGTGTCAGCAGGAAATGAAGAACATTCGTAATTTTTGCATCATTGCCCATATCGACCATGGTAAAAGCACGTTGGCCGATCGGCTGTTGCAAACCACCAATACCATCAGTGAAAGAGACATGCAGGCCCAAGTGCTGGATGACATGGATTTGGAACGCGAGAAAGGCATCACCATCAAGAGCCATGCCATTCAAATCAATTACCCTTACAAGAATACCCATAACCATCCCAATGTGGAGGATGGCAATTATATTCTGAACCTCATCGATACACCCGGACATGTGGATTTTAGCTATGAAGTGAGCAGGGCCTTGGCTGCCTGCGAAGGGGCCTTGTTGTTGGTGGATGCTACGCAAGGTATCCAGGCTCAGACCATCAGCAATTTGTATTTGGCTATAGACAACGACCTAGAGATCATTCCGGTGATCAACAAAATTGATATGGATGGGGCGATGATTCCCGAAGTAAAAGACCAGATTATTGAACTGATCGGTTGCAAAGAAGAAGACATCCTTTTGGCCAGTGGAAAAAGCGGCATCGGTATAGAAGAAATTCTACAAGCGATTGTGGAACGCATTCCAGCGCCGGTAGGTAATCCAGATGCTCCCTTGCAAGCCCTGATATTCGACAGCGTTTTCAATAGCTTCCGTGGCATCATTGTCTATTACAGGATATTCAATGGAAGCATCAAAAAAGGAGACAAAGTCAAATTTTTCAGTACCGATAAGGAATACGAAGCAGATGAAGTAGGCATCCTCAAATTGGGAATGGAAAAGAAAGACCAGGTGCATTGTGGAGATGTAGGATATATCATCACTGGTATTAAAAATGCCAAAGAAGTAAAAGTAGGAGACACCTTAACGACCGTTGCCAATCCAACGGATAAAAGAATTGATGGCTTTGAAGAAGTGAAGCCTATGGTATTTGCCGGTATCTTTCCGGTGAACACGGATGAATTTGAAGAACTGAGAGACTGCATGGAAAAGCTGCAGTTGAACGATGCTTCATTGACATTCGAACTGGAAACCTCTCAGGCATTGGGCTTCGGTTTCAGGTGCGGCTTTTTGGGATTGCTGCACATGGAAATCATCCAGGAACGCCTGGAAAGGGAATTCAATCAAACGGTCATCACCACGGTGCCCAACGTAAGCTTTATTGCATACACCAATAAGGGCGAAAAAATTGATGTGCACAACCCCGCTACCTTACCTGATCCTACCAGAACGGATCGGATTGAAGAACCATTCATCAAAGCACAAATCATCACCAAGCCAGAATACATCGGCAACATCATGACCCTTTGCATCAGCAAAAGAGGCATGCTGATTCACCAAGGATATTTGAGCCCTACAAGGGTTGAATTGACTTTCGAAATGCCTTTAACCGAGATTGTATTTGATTTCTATGACAAACTCAAGTCGCAAACGAGGGGATATGCCTCTTTTGATTACCATCCCATCGGATTCCGCGAAAGTGATATTGTAAGAATGGATATTCTGCTCAATGGGGAGAAAGTTGATGCCCTGAGTGCCTTGATTCATCGAAGCAGGGCACAGGAATTTGGCAGAAAACTATGCGAAAAACTAAAAGAACTGCTTACACGCCAGCAATTCCAAATAGCCATCCAGGCTGCCATTGGCGCCAAAGTAATCGCCCGTGAAAACATCAGTGCCATGCGCAAGGATGTGACCGC
>CAZCCN010000144.1:232-1512 GCA_964497085.1 uncultured Ferruginibacter sp. | reverse complement strand
TTATGGTGGTGATATCAGCCGCAAGCGAAAATTGTTGGAGAAACAGAAAGAAGGTAAAAAACGCATGCGCCAAATCGGAAATGTTGAGGTGCCACAAGAAGCATTCTTGGCCGTACTGAAGCTCGATGATTAATTTTGGGGAACACCTTTCAATTTGGATTCGTCCAATTTGCCTTTTTCATCCAGGATTTTATTGGGAGTGGGCGCTTGTCCCTCGGGTGTCATTTGATTGAAAATCTTTTCAGTATAGACCCATTTTCCATTCACCCATTGAAAACCTTCGTAATCTCCATCACCGATCAAGGTCCATTTTTTGCTGGGCTCATTGGATTCAGAAATCAAATGCTCCATCACAATCATTTTCAATTGCTCATCATAGGTTAATCTTGGCCCGGATTGCTTTTTAAACTCCATGATGTATCGGGCAATCTGGCTATTGGCATTGTTTTTCGGCATCACAAAACAACGGTTACCAAATACAGGTCCCTTTTGATCAAACTGTAGCACTTCAATTACTTTCTTGTCACTTCGAATATTGTTTTCGTCAAAACCCAACAAGGTATAATAGGAACGACCCTGAAACGTATGCAAGAGTATTTTATAATAGATAGCGCCCATCCACCCCAGATGATTGGCAATGGTATCAGATGGATCAATCGTCACATCAGACCGGTCAATCAGCGGATACAGCCGAAGTGATCCGTCCGCGGTTTTCAATTGAATGGCACCATGCTGTCGGAAAGTATTTTCGTTCACGATTAACTGCCAGGTGAAAATCCTGAAGCTGCTATCTGGAGCGTAGAGCCGTGAAATGGTCATCAAGGAATCAAAAGGATATTCAAAAGAATGTTTGGTCGTGAGTGCCCTTACCAATATTCTGGTAAACAGACTGTCAGCTTGATACCTGTCAGAAAGGTTGATTCCCTGCAACAATTGAAATGAAGGTCTTTTCATGGAATCTTCACATTGCTGTAGGCGTTGCCAATCTTGTTTGGCGATGTGCTGCGCCTGCACTTGAGAAACCACGACAATTAAAATTAAAAAAATCCAACCTTTCATACAATGGGTTTACAATAGTGAACACGAATATATCGATTCAGATAGAATGGTAAATAGATTTTAACGAATGATTATTTTTCAAGCAACTGAGAAAAAGCTTTCAACGAATCTGACACCCAATCAATCCGATGGTCTTTTGGATCAACCTCGGGGCGGGTTGTGGACAAGAATACGGTATAGGCGCCAAGGTTCCTGCCAAATCCCATGTCACTTAAGGTATT
>CAZCCN010000144.1:0-218 GCA_964497085.1 uncultured Ferruginibacter sp. | reverse complement strand
CACCATGATGGAACGACCTGTATCGATATCCGGAAAAGCTTGAACAGCCTGCAAGCCCATACCCGGATTGGGCTTTCTGTTGGGACTGTTGTCGTCGAGATCCGCACAAAAATAAATGGCATCAATTCTTCCGCCATGGGCTTCCACCTCATTTTTCATGTTCTGGTGGATGGTCGTTAAATTTTCGAGTGTTGTCAATCCTTTTCCCACACCCTTTT
>CAZCCN010000143.1:471-4101 GCA_964497085.1 uncultured Ferruginibacter sp. | reverse complement strand
TATCCTTTCTTTTTTCGTATGAATTGTAACATTTTTCGAAATATTTAAAATCAAAGACATGTTCAAACAACGGGGTGTATTGACATTTGGAGCCTCCAAATGGAGGGCCTTTTTGTTCAAATGATCTATTAAATAACAAACCCATGAGTTTGCCGCTTGGCGATAGCAGCTCCTTCATTTTTGCCACATATTTTTCCCTGAGTGCTGGGTTGATGGCACAAAAAAATGTCTGTTCAATAATTAGGTCGTAGGTGCCCTTATGCTCAAAAAAATCACCCTGCAAAACTTTGATATGTGGGTTGGATTGGTAGATGACTTTTAATTTTTCCACCAAGGCAGGGGAAAGGTCAATCAGGGTGATATTTGTAAATCCTTGTTGAAGTAAATAGGCGGCTTCATATGCATTTCCGCACCCCGGAATGAGGATTCGAATATTTTTATTATTCAATTGATCGATGTAGGCCTTGATAGGAGGGGACACTATTCCTAAATCCCATCCTGTGACCTGTCCGATATATTGATTATTCCAATAGGAGGCGTCAAGTGGTGCATCACAGCTAATATAACAGCATATTTCATTGGGTGATTTTTTCATGTAGATTTCTTTAAATTTTTAGCCAACAATGAGGTGTCAAATAGCCAAAGTTTCGATTTAATCTATTCTTTTTTTTGTAACAAAAGTTGCATAATATAAAGTATGAATTTTTAAGCTTTACAGGGTTTTAGAATTTTTTCACATAAAAAAAGCTCAAATGAAAAAAAATATGGGTTCCATAGACAGGTTCATCAGATTGTTCCTGGCTGTTGTAATGATGTCATTGGTTTTAACACAGACAGTAGTAGGCACCTGGGGCTGGTTACTTTTGGTATTGGCCGCAGTTTTTTTACTGACCAGCTTGGTCAGTAGATGCCCTTTGTATCTTCCCTTTGGCATTTCAACAATGAAAAAGCCAAATTAACCAAGAGAAGTGGCGTTTTCTGGAAAGTGCATAAATAAGGATAAAAAACTCTTTTTTTAAAATTAATCCTTATCTTTATGCCATAATTAGATCATATGTTTTCAAAATCCTGCGAATACGCCATCAAAGCCATGATTTTTGTAGCTCAAAAATCCAAGGAAGAGGTGAGGGTAGGAATCAAAGAAATTGCCAAAGGCACGGATGCACCTGAGCATTTCATGGCAAAGATCATGCAAGATTTGAGCAGAAGAAAACTGATACATTCGGTAAAAGGCCCCAATGGAGGTTTTTATATGGATAAGTCGGACCTAAGACATTCGATTGCCAGTATCGTGAAAGCCATTGATGGAGATGTATTATATACGGATTGTGTGCTGGGTTTGAAGGTGTGTTCCGAAAAAAATCCTTGTCCAGTACATTTTGAATACAAGGAAATCAAAAAGAACCTTATTAAAATGATTGAAAACAATACCATTGGTGACTTTAACGAAAAACTGGATAGCGGTAAGTTTTTCTTAAAAAATAAATAGTTTTTTTTGAGTCTAAAAAAGATATTAAGGTCTTATTATCTATTAGATATTAGGAAGCTATATGATAAACGACAGGAGATGACCAAGCTTATACATCAATGTTATCATTGCGGAGAGAAAAGTGACGAAACCTATAAGGTTGCCGACAAATATTTCTGCTGCAGCGGCTGCAAACAAGTATATCTGCTGTTAAATGACACCAACCTGTGCCAATATTACCAGCTCGATGCCCACCCCGGATTGACCGCCATGGGGAAATTCACCAGTGACCGTTTTGCTTACCTCGATGACGAATCAGTCATCAATCAGCTCTCCTTGTTCAGGGATGACAATCAAATCAATGTTTTACTCGCAATCCCGCAGATGCATTGCAACTCCTGTGTTTTTCTGTTGGAAAAACTACACCAGATCAATGCGGGCGTCTTGAACTCCAGGGTCAATTTTCAACAAAGAAATATTTTTATTTCATTCAATCCCACCCTTATTTCTTTAAGGAAAGTAGTGGAGCTGCTGTCTTTTTTAGGGTACGAGCCGATCATTACTTTGCAGGACTCCCTTCGGAAAGAAGAAAAGAAAGTGAACAAAACACAGTTGATTCAATTGGGTGTTGCCGGTTTTTGTTTCAGTAACATTATGATGCTGAGTTTTCCTGAATATTTTTCAGGAGGTATGATTGAGACGGCAATGTTGCAACAGGCATTTAGCTGGTTGATTTTATTTCTTTCACTACCTGTTCTTTTGTACAGTGCAAAACCTTTTTTTACCAGTGCCATCAAGGGCCTTCGCCAAAAGGAAATGAACATCGATCTGCCGATTACACTCGCTATTGTCATTACATTCAGCAGAAGCTATTATGAAATTGTTTTTGGAAAAGGTGCCGGCTATTTGGATTCAGGAACAGGTATCATTTTTTTTATGCTGGTGGGCAGGTGGTTTCAATATAAAACCTATGATGCATTGTCCTTCGACCGTAAGTATCAATCGTATTTCCCATTGGGCGCTACCATTAAGGTGGGGCAGGTTGAAAAAAGTATCCCCCTTACTGCATTGGCACTCAACGATGAAGTGGTTGTCCGCAACAATGAGATGATTCCAGCTGACGGCTTGCTGATGCAAGGTTCTGCCAATATAGACTATAGTTTTGTGACCGGAGAAAACACGACCCACCCCAAGCCATTGGGCGCTTACCTGTATGCAGGCGGTAAGCAGATAGGGACATCCATTGTTGTTAAAATAGTCAAACGTCCTTCACAGAGCTATATCACCGAGTTGTGGAACAATGGTGTCTTCAATAAAAATAAAGAAAACCAATCCTCCTTTATTCATCCATGGAGCCGTTATTTCACTATGGTGTTGCTGTCGGTTGCTTTGATGGCCGGGGCGTATTGGTTTGTAGTGGATCAGGCCCAATTGTTTGTGGTACTGACAGCTGTATTGATTGTCGCTTGTCCTTGTTCACTTTTATTGTCTTCTACTTTTACGTTTGGCAACATGCTTAGGATCATTGGCCGAAACAAGCTTTTTCTTAAAAATGCCACCGTTATAGAAGCCATGTCGTCTATCGATCACATAGTATTTGATAAGACAGGGACCCTTACCGGTCAGGAAAGAGCGGTGGTTTCATATAAAGGATTGCCATTGACAGACAATGAACATTCCCTGCTGCGTTCCATGACCGCGCACTCATCGCATGTGTTGAGTCGTTCAGTGCATCAATTTATTCCACAACAAGACAATTTCCAGCAACCTGATTTTCTTTCTTTTCAAGAAGTGCCAGGGGCGGGCATTTGTGCAACCACCTCCGAAATGGAATTCCGTATTGGCAATCCTCAAATGATCAACTTGACACATCCGTTGCCCCAAAACAACGGATCAGAAGTGCATGTCAGTATCAATGACCGATACAAAGGTTATTTTGAAGTCACCCATCCATACCGCCAAGGAATGGAAGAAGCGCTTCCATTGTTGAGAAAAAAATATACGCTACACCTGCTTTCCGGTGATAACGATGCGGAGGGTACGGTGATTCGTTGCCTATTCGGAAAAGATGCATTCATTCACTTTATGGTATCTCCCCAGCAAAAACTAGACTACATCAAACAATTGCAAGAAATGGGACACTCCGTTATGATGATTGGGGA
>CAZCCN010000143.1:0-461 GCA_964497085.1 uncultured Ferruginibacter sp. | reverse complement strand
ACTCTCCTCCGAAATGCGAGCCATCGTTCCCGTTGGATGCCATGCCTTTCATGGCCTCAGTCCGCAACAGAAACGAAATCACATCATTCAAATGCAAGAGCAAAATCAAACCGCTGTGATGATTGGGGATGGATTGAATGATGCCGGCGCATTGATGCAAGCCAATGTCGGTATCGCAGTAACGGAAAAGAATGCCAATTTCTCTCCTGCATGCGATGGCATTATCGATGGATCAGCTGTTCATCAGTTGCCCGCATTGCTGGAATATGCACGATGTAGCAAACTAAATGTTTCAGTGGGCTTTGGATTGTCCATCTTGTACAATATTGTCGGATTGTCTTTTGCTGTGCAGGGCAAACTAGCGCCTGTTGTGGCAGCTGTATTGATGCCGGTCAGCAGCATTAGTATTGTGTTGGTTGCCGCCATTACGTCTTATGTAACGGCGGTTAAATTAAAATTGA
>CAZCCN010000142.1:0-4113 GCA_964497085.1 uncultured Ferruginibacter sp. | reverse complement strand
ATGGCATTGGCACTTCTGGTGCTTCCCAGTCCTTTTACAACATCACCGGGAGGGACTATTTTCAATACACCTCCTTATCGGCCCAATTGCCCCCCTTGGACCTACGCTATTTAAACGACAGCTTGCCTGTTTTAAGTAGCTGGTCTCAACCAGTGTCTGTTTCCCAGTCTGGAGCCACCCTTACCGGTGACATCAAAAACACCATCGCTCAAAAAGGAATCAGCTTGACCGTAAATGGTACCGCTTACGACAGTGTCATCATGGTGAGAACCACCATTGAAAATGCCAACATTGACTTCAGTGGCCAGAACATCACGCCGAGCATTACCCAAGACATTCAAAACTTTTATGCCCCTAGACTTGGTTTAATCAAAAGACTTCTCAAATTGAACATCTCTATTGCACCTATACCGATTTTTCTTCCCAATGGACAAGAAATTATCAATACCAATCGCACGACTTCGCTCATGAATGCGACGATACAGTAAAAAAAGTCCTGCAGAAAAAAAATGGCAGCCATGATGGCTGCCATTTTTGTATACAATAAGCGGTTTATAAGATAGTGACCTCTGTTCTTCTGTTTTCGGCCCTACCCGATTCCGTTTTGTTATCGGCAACAGGCTGGGTCATTCCGTATCCTTTGGTGGTCAAGCGGGCTGGATCAATTCCCTTTCCAATGAGATAATCCTTGACGGCGTTGGCCCGATCCAAAGAAAGCTTTTGATTGCTGGCTGCATTGCCAACATTATCAGTATGCCCCCCGATTTCAATGCGGTCGTCTTCTTTTCGTTTCAAATAAGCAACCAATTCATCCAACACAGTATAAGCACTTTCTTGCAAGGTTGCTTTACCAAAATCAAAGTTGCAATTATCTAAAACCCAATTCTTAGAAGGTAAAAATTGAAAATTAAGCACAAAAGGATTTTTATAATACGCATTCCCTTGCAGTGCGGGAATATTCAATACATCCAATGAAGTAGAATCCTTGAAACCAAGAATATAAATTTCATATTGATCTCCTGCTGGAAGCCTAACAGAAAATTTTCCGTTGTCGTCTGTTAACCCCTGGTATTCCCTGCCATTACTCTTGCTCCGCAAAATCATGATTTCGTGGGGAAGTACGTTGTTATTGAAATCTGTCATCACCACATCTACCTGAGCATCTTTGGGAATGGAAGCATTTTGAACAGTGGGTGTTTGAGCCCAAATACCCATCGGATTCAACAAAAAAGTCGATAAGAACAAATGATAAAGCATCTTCATAATCTTACTATTTGATGACAATCTAAAATTACTGATTACAGGAATGCCTGCTGCAATCCAGCGCCATGAAAGCCATGTTTTATAATTTCTTTTGCAATTGAACCACCATATCCCGCTTCCAGGTAGAAAAATCACCTTTGGCGATGTGTTCTCTGGCCTGTTCTACCAGCCAAAGGTAAAATGCAAGATTGTGCACACTCGCAATCGTAAGCCCCAAGTATTCTTTTGATTTTAGCAAGTGGCGTAAGTAGGCTTTGCTGTAATATTGGCTGCTGGAACAAGGAATCCCATCGTCGATGGGAGAAAAATCCTTTTCCCATTTTTTGTTATCGATATTGACAATGCCTTTTGTCGTAAACAGCATGGCGTTTCTTCCATTTCTGGTAGGCATGACACAATCAAACATATCTATACCCATTTCAATGGCCTCCAAGATATTCCAAGGAGTACCTACGCCCATTAAATAACGTGGTTTGTGGAGTGGAAGGTGATCGCAACAAAATGCACAGATTTCATACATTTTTTCAATCGGCTCCCCAACACTCAAGCCGCCAATGGCATTTCCAACAGCATTTTTACTGCTGATAAATTCACAAGATGCCTTTCTGAGGTCGGGATGAACACCTCCTTGTACGATAGGAAACAAGTTTTGGGTATAACCATATTTGTCCGGGGTATTGTTGAATTGATGAAAACATCGTTCCAGCCATCGATGGGTTAATTCCATCGAAGTTTGGGCATATTTGTGTTCACTGCCCCCGGGTGGACACTCGTCAAATGCCATGATGATATCACCACCAATGGATCGCTGGATATCCATCACTTTTTCGGGTGTAAACAAGTGTTTGCTGCCATCGATGTGTGATTGGAAAACCACGCCTTCCTCCGTAATCTTTCTGCTACCAGACAATGAAAACACCTGAAATCCGCCACTGTCCGTCAAAATGGGCCGTTGCCAGCCATTGAACCGGTGCAATCCACCGGCAGCTTCCAGTACATCGATGCCAGGACGGAGGTATAAATGATAGGTATTGCCTAAGATAATTTGAGCTTTTACTTCTTCATAGAGTTGTTGTTGACTCACCGCCTTCACAGAACCCACCGTTCCAACAGGCATAAAAATAGGGGTAAGGATTTCACCATGATCGGTGACAATCTTTCCGGCTCTTGCATGAGAGGCTTTGTCAGTATGCTGGATGTCAAATTGAAGTGCTGCCATAAGTAACGGTGCAAAGATAAATTTAAAAATTGCTCTGCAATGATGCCTTCCATAATAATCGAAAGCATAATTTTGTCACAATGAATACGAACCTCCTGATTGAACATTGGCCATTGATACTCTTTATCCTGCTTTGTGCCACAGCCGCTGTACAGCTTTTTTATTTTCTTTACTTTTTTGCCAGACTGGCATTTTACCGAACCGCCCCAAAGAAAACCTCTCAAACCCATCCGGTTAGTGTGGTCATTTGTGCAAGAGACGAAGCCGAAAACCTTGCCCACTTTCTTCCGGGCATATTGTTGCAGGAATACAAAACAACCCACGAAGTCATTGTGGTGAATGACAACTCGTACGACGACAGCAAATATCTTTTAGAGGAATTTCAAAAAACATACAAACAATTAAAAGCTGTAGAGCTGACCCAGGAAGCCAAGATGATCCCTGGCAAAAGATATCCTTTGAGCATCGGCATCAAAACAGCCAAACATGAAGTATTGCTGCTTACCGATGCCGACTGTGTTCCGGCAACTGAACATTGGATAGATAGCATGCAAAACACGTATGATGAGGACACCGAAATCGTTTTGGGATATGGGGCTTATCATAAAAAGAAAACCCTCTTAAACAAGGTCATTCGATGGGAAACCTTTCACACCGCCCTTCAATATTTAAGCTATGCCTTAGCGGGCATCCCCTATATGGGAGTGGGAAGAAATTTGAGCTACAAAAAAACAGTCTTTCTTCGGCACAAAGGCTTTTCAGCACACAATAACATTCCTGGTGGAGACGATGACTTATTTGTCAACATGGCGGCCACCAAAGCGAATACCAAGATCAACATAGATCCCAATAGCTTTACCCTGAGCATCCCTGCTTCGAACTGGACTCAATGGTTTAGACAAAAGAAAAGACATTACACCACCAGCAAGTATTACAAAACCTCTCACAAACTATTATTGGGTGCTTATGCCCTGACACAATTCTTGTTTTTTCCGCTACTGGTTGGCTCAGCTCTTCTATTTAATTGGCAGTGGGCGCTGTGTGTGTTTGGTTTGCGGTTTTCAACACAAGCCATCATCTATTGGAAAACACTCCGAAAATTAAATGAAAAAGATTTGATGGCTTACTTTTTGCTATTAGACCTTTGGATGTTTTTCTACTACCTGATTTTCGCTTTGTCATTGATCAAAAAACCAAAACCGACTTGGAAATAATCACTAAATATTTCGATGACTTTACCCCTGAGCAATGGCGACAGTTTGAATTGCTGAAGCCATTGTACACCGATTGGAACAGTAAAATCAATGTGATCAGTCGAAAAGACATGGATCATTTCTATTTACACCATGTATTGCATTCATTGAGTATTGCAGCCAATTTTGAATTCAGTCCAGACACCCGAGTAATGGACCTTGGATGCGGAGGCGGCTTTCCTAGCATTCCACTCGCTATCTTTTTTCCCAACACCTCTTTTCATCTGGTAGACAGCATCAATAAAAAATTGACTGTTGTGCAAGAAATAGCCACTGCAATTGGCCTGCAGAATATTACCGTACAGCATACGCGTGTAGAAGACAGCAAGAACAGAAAATTTGATGTAGTGATCTAGAGGGCAGTGGCGCTGTTGCAAG
>CAZCCN010000141.1:0-4227 GCA_964497085.1 uncultured Ferruginibacter sp. | reverse complement strand
CTTTGCCAAAAAATACAACGTCAAGGTTATTGCCAGCAATGACAGCCACTATGTAGACCAGAAAGACGCCAATGCCCATGATATTTTGCTTTGTATCAATACCGGAGAAAAGCAAAGCACGCCCGCAGTAAGGGAATTTTCGGACGATGATGTACTGGCAAAAAACAAGCGATTTGCTTTTCCCAACGATCAATTCTATTTTAAGACCACGCAGGAGATGACGGATGTCTTTAAAGACCTGCCGGAGGCCATTGATCATACCAACGAAATTGTTGATAAAGTAGCATTGCTGGATCTTAAAAAGGACATCCTGCTCCCCCATTTTGTGGTTCCCTCCAATTTCAAAACACAGGATGAATACCTGGCAAGTATCACCTGGGCCGGCGCTAAAAACAGATACCAGATCATCAGTCCAGAAACGGAAGAACGCATCCAGTTTGAATTGGGTGTGATCGAGAAAATGGGCTTTGCCGGCTACTTTTTGATTGTGAGCGATTTCATCAGAGCCGGCCGTGAAATAGGCGTTTTCGTAGGGCCTGGCCGTGGATCGGCGGCGGGAAGCGTAGTGGCCTATTGTATCGGCATCACCAACATCGATCCCATCAAATACAATTTGCTGTTTGAGCGCTTTTTGAATCCGGAACGTAAATCAATGCCCGATATTGATACGGACTTTGACGATGAAGGTCGTCAGAAGGTTATTGATTATGTGGTGGACAAGTATGGTAAAAACCAAGTGGCGCAAATCATTACCTATGGTACGATGGCTGCGAAAAGCAGCATTGCCGATGTGGCCAGGGTCATGGATTTACCGCTGGCCGAAAGTCGTGCCTTGTCCAAATTGGTGCCGGAAAAACCCGGAATTGTTTTAAAGCGCTTATTGCATGCACCCCTGACCAATAGAGAAGCCAAAGGAGAAGAAAAGTCATTAGAGGAAAAAGAACAACTGGTAGCCGAAGATTTTGAAAATGTAAAAAAGCTCAGGGAGATCTATCAAAGAAAAGACTTGTTGAGTACCATACTACACGAAGCGGAAATTCTGGAAGGCTCTGTTCGAAATACAGGGATTCACGCCGCAGGTATCATCATAGCCCCCAAAGACCTCACCGATTTGATACCGGTGGCCACTTCCAAGGAATCCGATTTGTGGCTCACCCAGATTGAAGGAGGTACGATTGAAGAGGCAGGTGTCATCAAGATGGACTTTTTAGGGCTGAAGACCCTGAGCATCATCAAAACAGCCCTTGGCCTGATCAAGGAAAACCATGGCGTTACAATCGATATAGACAATATTCCATTGGATGACGAAAAGACCTACCGATTGTATCAGTCAGGCGACACCAATGCTACGTTTCAGTTTGAAAGTGCGGGCATGCAAAAATACCTCCGTGAACTCAAGCCGGATAAGTTTGATGATCTGATTGCCATGAATGCTTTGTACCGACCCGGCCCTATGGCGTACATACCAAAGTTTGTTGCCAGAAAACATGGTCGAGAAATTGTTACCTACGACGTTCCGGAGATGAAGGAATACCTCGAGGAAACCTATGGCATTACCGTCTACCAGGAACAAGTGATGTTGCTGTCTCAAAAATTAGCCGGTTTCAGCAAAGGCGATGCCGATGTGCTTCGCAAAGCGATGGGTAAAAAACAGATTGCCACCCTCAACAACATGAAGGTCAAATTTGTGGAAGGTGCCGCTGCAAAAGGCCATCCTGCAGAAGTGCTTGAAAAGATATGGAATGACTGGGAAGCCTTTGCACAGTATGCTTTCAATAAATCGCATTCCACCTGTTACGCTTTTGTGGCTTATCAAACAGCCTATTTGAAAGCCCATTATCCAAGCGAGTATATGGCAGCGGTGCTGAACCATGCCGGTAGCATTGATAAGATCACCTTTTTCATGGAAGAATGCAAACGCATGTCCATTACGGTACTCGGCCCTGATATCAACGAATCCAACAATGGTTTCGCTGTGAACAAAAAGGGAGAAATCCGATTTGGGTTTAGTGGCATCAAGGGCGTGGGCGAAGCGGCCATTGATTGCATCATAGAAGAAAGAGCCAAACATGGCGCATTCAAAGATATTTTCGACCTGGTAAAACGGGTGAACCTGAGGGCTGTCAGTAAGAAATCCATTGAAAATCTGGTGTACAGTGGCGCTTTCGATTGCTTTGAACAGTTTCATCGAGCCCAATATCTTTTTCAACCCCCTGGCGACAGCTCCTCTTTAGAAAAAATTGTCAAGTTCGGATCTGTTTTCCAAACGCAGGCTTCCAGTACGGCTAATACCCTCTTTGGTGAAATGCAGATGCCTGAAATCATTGTCCCCAAGCTGCCTACTTGCCCACCCTGGCAACTCATCGAACAGCTCGATTTTGAAAAAGAGGTGACAGGTATGTACATGAGCGGACATCCGTTGGACAATTTCAAATTCGAACTCACCCATTACAAATTCACGCCACTGAGTGATTATACGGATATCAAAAACACCCCTGGCATTCCACCGGTATCGCGGCCTTTCAGAATGGCCGGTTTGGTCATTGACGGCCAGCATCGCCTCACCAAAACAGGTAAGAATTTTGGAGTCTTGCACCTGGAAGATTTTAGCGGCAAGGGGGAATTCATGTTGTGGGGTGAAGACTATGTCAAATACAACAATTACCTGGAAAAGGGCCGCATCGTTTTGATCGAAGGTGCTTTTAAACAACGATTCAACACCGATCAATACGAGTTTAAAATCTCCAAATTGCATTTGTTGGATACCGCCAAAAGCGCATTGACCAAGCAAGTCATCCTGGATATCGCACCGCAGTATGTAAATGAGGATTTGATTGCTTTCATTGACAACAACATACAGCAGCATCCTGGCAATACCAGTATTAAATTTAACATTGTAGACAGGATACAGGAAAGAAAAATCAGTTTGTCCACCCTGGAAAGAGGCTTCACGATGAACGATGAAATGGCCCAGTTTTTGCACAACAACAAAAACATCGATGTGACTGTCCTGACAGCATAGCGGAACCTACTGACTTTTTGCTGTTTTGAGCCCATCGACATGATGTGGATATGTCATTGTTACCGAATCAGGATATTGGTCATACATTTGCGATGAAATAAATACAAAACATACAATTATGGCATTAGAATTTACAGACGCAAATTTCAAATCTGAAGTATTGGATTCAGATAAATTATCGGTCGTTGACTTTTGGGCTGAATGGTGTGGACCCTGCAGGGCCATCGGACCCGTGATTGAAGAACTTTCGAAAGAATACGCAGGTGCCGTTAAAATCGGCAAAGTGAATGTAGATCACAATCCTCAAATCTCTATGAATTATGGCATTACCAGCATTCCTGCCATTTTATTCATTAAAGGAGGCCAGGTGGTAGACAAATTGGTGGGGGCACAACCCAAAGCCAATTTTGTAAAGAAAATTGATGCGTTGAAATAATCATCTTTTCTTTGACAATTATAAAAAAAACGCGCTGTCATACAGCGCGTTTTTTTTATCGGTTCAATACCTGATCAATGTTTAATTTGGTCAATTGCCTTAGGGTCATGTTGGTGTTTGAACATCAAGGCAAAGGCGATACCTATCACCAGTGAATAGGCTGCAAACGAAAGCCATATGTTGTGCCAGTCCTTCAGTCCGTCTGCCACAAAATAAGTATCAATGACATAGCCACTGACTTTGCTTCCCAAATAAGCACCTACCCCGTTGGTCATCATCATGAAAAGCCCTTGTGCACTGGAACGAATACTCGAGTCGGTGGTGGTTTCAATGAAGAGAGAACCTGAAATATTGAAGAAATCAAAGGCCATCCCGTAGACAATACAAGAGACGATAATCATCCACAAACCATCAGATGGGTTGCCATATGCAAATAGTCCAAAACGAAGTACCCAAGCCATCATCGAAAACAAGATTACATTTTTGATGCCAAAGCGTTTCAGGAAAAAAGGAATGGTGAGGATAAAAGCTGTTTCAGAAATCTGAGAAATAGACATGATAATCGTTGAATATTTCACCACAAAAGAGTCTGCATAAGCTGGAATGTTTTTGAAGTCATCCAAGAAGGAATCGCCATACATATTTGTCAGTTGCAATGCAGCTCCCAAAAACATGGAAAAAATGAAGAACAAAGCTGTTTTGTAGCTGGCAAACAATTTAAAAGCAGTCAATCCCAGCTGTTCAAATAAAGAAGCCTCTTTGGCAATGG
>CAZCCN010000140.1:2804-4227 GCA_964497085.1 uncultured Ferruginibacter sp. | reverse complement strand
TTTAAATTGATGGGCAAGGGCTTGCTGAATTTCCTCTGGTGTAAAATCACCTTCCGGACCAATCAATATGACTGCGTCCTGCTGTTGTTGAACAGACAGCGGCTCAGATTTCGCAGCATCATCGATGCAATGAGCAATGTATTTTACCTGTGATGAATGGTTGGCACAAAATGTTTGAACAGCGATGGGCGCATGCAACTCAGGCAGCCAGCATTGCTTGGATTGAAGCATGGCACTGATCAGAATGCCTTTTAGTCGATCCATCCGGATTTGTTGTTTTTCGGTCCGGGCACACATCAAGGGGTAAATAGCCGTGACGCCAATTTCAGTGGCTTTCTCTAAAAACCATTCGAATCGACTGGTGTTTTTAATCAATGAAATGGCAATCGCTCTTTCATATGTCGGACGCGGACGGGTTTCGGACCGGGTAGCCTGCACCACACATTTCTTCTTATGATCTTCTTGAATGGTCGCTGTTATCAAATGACCACATCCATCAGTCAGCTGCAAGGCATCTCCTACTTTCATACGCAACACCTGTATTACATGCTTAGAGGTTTCTTCGTTCAATACAAAAGTATTGTCAAGAGGATTGATAGCCGATATGTAAAAAAATGGCAGAGACATGAAATCAATTGAATATAGCTACTTGAACGGCTTCCTTTCCTGCCCTACAAGGCAATGCAAGGGTTCGTCCATTGTAATAAATGCGACAGGTTTTATGGGCGTCAGCTGGAATGGAAATGTCAACCGCATTTAAGAAAACACCCAAGCCGATGGATTTGATTGGATTGCCACTCGATTGGCCATCACCATCGTCAAATAAAAAACTAGCAATAATGGTTTTACTGGCCGCTGCCAATGCAGGGGTGGACAATGAAATGTTATCAATCATCACCGAATCCCTTCCAGCCACTATGGCTTGATTGGCAGAAAAAACAGCAATCGTTGCTTGGTCCAATCTGGCCGGAATCGCCTGTAGCAACTGAGCAGCCATACCACTGTTGGGCAAGCCTCTTAAGTAGACATGATAATGGTTGCGAACAGGGGGCTCAATATAATAACTGATGATTCGACCTTCTTTGGGATGCAACTCGAATTCAAGAAATGTACGTTTGGCCACTTCAAAAGCAGGCCAATATCCCTGTGTGTTTGTAACAAGTATTCTCGGTTTGGATGGATGCAAGCGCTTACCCAATGCAGGATCGTATTCATAAACATAAATGGTATCGTTGGCAAGTGGCTTGTTTTCGCCCAAGGTGACAGCCCTTCCCGCCATGACAATATGGGAAGATCGCGCTGGAAGAATCGAGGTGGTGGCGGGCTTTTTACCGTCGTTGAAAAATTCGTACAAAGCAGCAAAAGTTTCAGGGGCAGCGGCCACTTGTAAATGGTCGTTTCCTGTTTCCTTGATGTTGACCGC
>CAZCCN010000140.1:0-2794 GCA_964497085.1 uncultured Ferruginibacter sp. | reverse complement strand
TCCACCGAAGCACCCGCGAGTACTTTGTCGTCTTCACTGTATATGTTTATCGTGGGTACGTTTCCGTTATATCCGGCAGGCTTGGGGATTCGACTGCTGCCAATGTGGGCATAGTGGGCAACCTTTGCCGCCCTGGCAGTGTCTTTTAAGTATCCGTAGCATAGTCCCCCTCCAGCTGAATGGCCGACAAGGTTCACTTTTTGGGAATGGGTTTTGGCAAGCACTTCATTGATAAACACATCGAGCAACGAGTCCTTTCGGGCTTGTCCACCGATGGTGTTCCAGTCAAATACAAAGAGTCGGTCTTCGCAATAGCCATTGCTGGTGAAGCGCTGCACCTGCGCAGACCAAGTATCTCCGCTGGCTAAAAATCCATGCACAAACACAATGGGTATTGGGGTCGATTGACAAGCAGGCTGTCCGGCAGCGGACATGGAAAACAACAGCAAAACCAGGGTGAGTTTTTTCATAATGTATGTATACATCAACTTAGAAAGGCGATTCTTCATCAAATTCGCCATCATTCATTTTGCTTCCTTTTTGGATGTACATTCTTGGTTCGTCTCCACCTCCACCAGACACCGGCCGCCAATTTCCTTCTCTGGGCAAGCCCGTCTGGTTTGAATCGCCACTTTCATCTTCCACAAATTTCTGAATGTGCAACAAAGCGCGCAGCTTGATGGTTTCCAAACTACCGTTTCTGTGTTTGGCAATTTTTACATGCGTCTCCCCTTTATTGCTTTCTCCAAATTCAGTGGCGGTGATATCATAGTATTCGGGACGATACAAAAACATAACCATGTCAGCATCCTGTTCAATGGCACCCGACTCTCTCAAATCACTCAACTGAGGCATTTTATTGCCTTCTTTTCTTTTCTCCACTTCCCTGCTCAACTGAGACAATGCGATGATGGGGATTTGTAATTCTTTGGCAAGACCTTTTAGATCTCTTGAAATTTTACTGATCTCTTGTTCGCGATTGCTGTTGCGATCGGCGCTGCCACTCATCAATTGCAGGTAGTCAATAATAATCATGCCTACATTGTGTTTGTTTTTCAAGCGACGACACTTGGCCCTCAATTCAAAAATGTTCAGCGCAGCTGAATCATCAATAAAAATGGGGGCTTTGCTCAATCGTTCGATGCCGCGCTTGTAGAGCTGTTTCATTTCATGCTCTTCCAATTTACCACGCGCAATTTTTTCCAATAGTATTTCACTCTCTGCACTCAAAATCCGTTGCACAAGCTGCGCACTGCTCATTTACAAACTAAAAAATCCAACTGCTGTCGGCTTTGTGGGATGCTTGGCTGCTTAACGGGCAAGATTCAACGCAAAAGCCGTTTTACCCACAGAGGGCCTGGCTGCGAGGATAATCAAATCTGTTTGTTGCCAGCCATAAGTGACTTTGTCCAATGAGGGGAATCCGGTAGGTACTCCAGTGATGTCTTCTTGGCGATTGCGCATGTCTTCAATGCGCTGAATCGTTTTGACCAATACCGTATCAATGCTGTCAAAATTTTTGCGCAGGTGATTGTTGGTGATTTCAAACAGCTTGCTTTCTGCGTCATCGAGCATGTCAAATACATCCGTGCTATCCTCGTAAGCATCTCCAATGATTTCTCCGCTGATGCGTATCAATTCCCTTTGAATGAATTTTTGCAGCACAATGCGGGAGTGGGCATCAATATTGGCAGAAGATACCACTGCATTGGTCAATTTGGTTACATAATATGGGCCCCCAACAAACTCTAAATCTTCCCTCAATTTAAGTTCTTCTACTACCGTCAACAGATCAATGGGCAGGCTTTTGACAGCCAATCCTTGCATGGCCTTGAATATTCTTTGATGGGCCTCCACATAGAAGCACTCTGGCTTTAGAATTTCAATAACGGTGTCAAAGGCGCTTTTTTCGAGCATGATGGCACCCAAAATAGCTTCCTCCAGTTCTTTTGCTTGCGGAGGAACTTTGCCAAATACCATTGTCCCTAGATCGGCGGTGGCTTTGCGCTTGAATTTTCTGTCCTTGTTTATATTTGAAAGTTCCATTTGAAAGAAAAATTTTGTGTCGAACATCATTGTTCAACCGGCATCTAAGGTACTGTCTAATCGGGAAAGAACCGATGCAACGATCGAAAGACAACCGTTCAGAAAGGGGTTATCCCCCTTGAATTCACAGTAAAAGTAGCTTATTCACGGCTTATTAACAGCGCAATTCACATCCAACCCCTACCCAACTGCGCTCTCGTTGAATTATGCACAAGCGGCTGGGCAAGTTTCAAATTTTTTTGCACGAATTGCAGGCCTTTGCAATCTAAAAAACCTCCATTTCCATTCGTCAGCAGACCTATGGATATCTTTCACTCACCATCACACATCTACGTTCAAAAAACTATCTTTGCGATGAAAACGACAAAGGATCCATGACAATTTCATACAACTGGTTGTGCAACTACTTACCCGAGAAGATTTCTCCGGACAAACTTTCAGAAATCCTGACCTCTATCGGGCTGGAAGTGGAGCGTTTGGAAAAATGGGAAAATGTGAAGGGAGGATTAAGGGGCTTGCTGGTGGGAGAAGTGTTGACCTGCGAAAAACATCCGCAGGCGGACAAGCTTAAACTAACAACCGTTTCCATAGGACACGAAAGACCTTTGAACATTGTTTGTGGAGCAGCGAATGTGGCGGCAGGCCAAAAAGTAATTGTAGCGCCGGTTGGTTGTACGATCTACCCCATGCAAGGCGAACCGATCACCTTGAAAAAAGCCACCATGCGTGGCGCCGAAAGTGAAGGCAT
>CAZCCN010000139.1:0-4271 GCA_964497085.1 uncultured Ferruginibacter sp. | reverse complement strand
CAAATAACCTAATTAAACAATCAAATGAAACATTTATTTATCTCTTTCTGTGTTCTTTTGTTTTCTTGTACGGCTGCTGACCAAAAGCAATTGCCAAGTCCGGCCGATGATCAGCTTGTTGAAATCATTGAGGATATCTATACTTCAGATAACCAATTAGACGGATCAGAATTTGTAACAATTGATTCCATCCGAATCAAAGAAAAAATTGTAGATGACAATACCAAAACTTGTTTGGTCAAATTCTTTGTTAATGGTTCCTATCAGTCTGCAGCCATGGCGCCTGGTTACGATCAAAAAAGGCCTGATTTGAATGCCGATACTACCCTCACAATTATCTATCAAGAAAATAAATGGGCGGTGAGCCATCCTGGCCACTGATTGACTTCACTTTAATTCCATCAACCACTTCGATTTCTTTGCCTTTTCATTTCATTGCTCTTTTTCTCCTGAATAGAGAAGAAAATAAACCTGATATATGTCATATTTGACATTGTCCAGGGATAGGTTTTACCACATTTTTGCTATATGTCCCTTCCTAAAGAAGAAGTTTGCAAAAAAGTAGGCAAAAGTATCCGTGAGATGCGGATCAAAAAGGGCATGTCTATTGAAAAGCTGGCCAACGAAGCAGGGATAGAATACACCCAATTGAGCAGGATTGAATTGGGAAAGATCAATACCAGTATTTATCAAATCTATATTCTTTCAAATTCTTTGTCTGTTCCGGTTCCTGATATTTTTCGTGATTTGCATCGATAGGTTTTTGAATCAGTGTTCGTTTTTTTTTCGTACCCCAACCCAAAATCCCCTCATTCTCTTTCTCTTTAGCTATTGACTTTTATTCATTTTTAATCTTAAAGTGAATTGGATAGCTGTGAAAAGAAATTTGATCCCTTTTCTGATTCGTCACATGTTTTAATTTGTTGAACCTTCAACGCGCTAAAATCCTGCCAACAATTTGATTTCGTTTCTGTACAAAATGATTTTTTTATCGTTCTCCAATTGTTTGAGGAGGCGGGAGATGACCACCCTTGAAGTGGCCAATTCATCTGCAATCACATGGTGGGCGGTTTTGATGACACTGGAGCCGCTGAGGCGTTTTTTTTCTTTCAAATAGTCAATCAGTCTTTCATCCAGTTTATGGAAAGCGATGCTTTCAATCGATTTTAGCAATTCCGTAAAACGATCGTTGAAGCTCCGCATGATGTAATGTTTCCAGCTGGGATAGGTACACAGCCATTCATCCAGTTTTACATGTGGAATGGCCAAAATTTCAACATCTTCCTCCGCAATGGCTTTTACTTCGCTTTTTTTAGCCTCTAAACAACAACTGTATGCCATGGAACAACTCTCGTTGCTGGATAGATAGTAAAGCAATATTTCACGGTTGTTTTCATCCAACTTCAGCACTTTGATGGTTCCTTTCACTACTATGGGCATCATACGGATGTATTTGCCATAATCCATGATCAACTCACCTTCCTGAAAGTGTTGTGTGGTTCCGAATTGTTCCATTTCTTTGAGCAACGCTGGCTCAAAGAGCGGGCTTAAGTGGTCAATGCTCATTCCTGCAATTAAACTTGAATAGATTACCCAAAGCTATGTCATTCAGCGGAAAAAACAGGGTGTTTCGACCGGTTAACCTACCATTTGTGCCACAGATTGCCAGGTGCCTCCATTGACAACGTTGTTGAATCCATTGGCTTGTAAGATGGATTTTGCCTGGCCGCTTCTGGCGCCGCTTCTGCAAAAAACGATGATGTTTTTCTTGTTCTGAAACTTACTCAATTGAGAAGGGATGGTGCCCAAAGGAATGTTGACAGCACCTTTAGCAGAGCCACCTGCAAATTCACTTTTCTCCCTTACGTCAACCAAGAAAGCTCCTTCCTCGATGATTTCCTTTAGGTTTACTTGGCTGCTGCCACCGAACAAATTAGATAAAAAGCCCATGTTATTTTTTTTATTGGTTAGAAATTTTTTGAATAATATCGACGAGTCCTTTTTTGGAAACCACACCACTTTGTCGCCAAAGTGCTGCTCCGTTTTTAAACAGTATCAGGGTTGGTACACCTTGCACCTGAAACTGGTGAGCTGCCTGTGGGTTTTTGTCTACATCTACTTTGATGATGGTGGCTGTATCCCCAATTGTCTTTTTTACCTCTTCCAGAATTGGTGCCATCATTTTACAGGGGCCACACCATTCTGCAAAAAAGTCTACTAAAACAGGTTTGTCTGATTGTATCACTTGATTGAAAGTCATGATATTAATTTACTTCTTAAAAATGTTGATGATGAGCCCGCCCAGCAAGGCGCCATACAAGGTCATGTAGTAGGGGTTCGATTTGAGGTAGCATTTTCCGTTGGCGCATCCGATGAATTTCCAGTATAGAAATCCTCCAATGGCTCCCAGCAATATACCCATTAAGCTGGTTTTATTTTGATTCAACCACTTCTTCATACGTTATTTCTTTAGATGATTCTTTCGACGTTGGAGTAGAAGATTGACAACAGGTATTCACGCCACAACAGCCGGTATTTGACAATGCCATGATTGAAAAGATGCTGGCAGCGATACCTAACAATACATCTTTCAGCATAATAGCCTGTACCAGCATCATGATGCCAAGAATCAGCCTAAGTAGCCTAAAAAAATTCCAATTGGATAGAAACGCATTCATTTTATATTGTTTTTGTTTGGTGTAGCTTGATTTTGAACTGGCCATTTGATCGGTCATGTAGTGCTTTTCGATAGGCTGTTTTGGCAAACAAATTCAGTTTTGGATACACCTGTATGACTGATTTCGCTAAATCCACCCGCTATCTCTGTGAAATTTCTATAGCCCCTTGCTTGTAAGATGCTGGCTGCAATCATGCTTCTGTAGCCGCCCTGACAATACATATAAAAATGCTTGTCTGGATGGATGTCCTTGATCCAATCATTGATATAAGCCAAAGGCCAATTTATGGAACCTTCTATATGTGTGGCGTTGTATTCTGATTCTTTTCTTAGATCGATAATTTTATCGGCACCGATATCAACATTCCTTGCAAATTGCTCGGCAGAAATTCTATTAACTACATCCGCTTTTTTGCCTGCTGCTAACCAAGTTGAGAAACCTCCCTTTAGATGACCCAGGATTTGGTCAAAGCCCACTCGGCTCAATCGGGTAATGGTTTCAGTTTCTTTACCTTCTTCCGCTACAATCAAGATGGGCTGCTTGACGTCTACGACCAAGGTGCCTACCCAGGGTGCAAAATCACCATCCAAACCAATATTGATGGACTGAGGAATAAACCCTTTGAAAAATGCAGTATTTGCACGGGTATCCAATATCAGGGCATCGGTGTTTTCTGCGGCTACTTCAAATTCATCTGCCGACAATGCCTTCATGCCATTGTTCAATACTTTTTCAAACGTCTCGTATCCTTGCTTGTTCATGGCCACATTTTGACCAAAATAGCCTGGGGGAGGAAGCAGTCCGTCTGTTACTGCTGCAATGAATGCTTCTTTGTTTGGTTGATTCAAAGCGTAATTGGTTCTTTTTTGATTTCCTAGGCTGTCAACTGTTTCTTTCATCATATTCTTTCCACAGGCACTTCCTGCACCATGAGCAGGATATACAATGACCTCATCGGCCAGTGGAACAATCTTGTTCATCAAACTATCATACAGCAAACCTGCCAATTCCTCTTGGGTCATTTGAGCGGCTTTTTGGGCCAAATCTGGTCGCCCCACATCTCCCAGGAAAAGAGTGTCTCCACTGAAAATACAATGGTCTTTTCCGGTATCATCTTGTAACAGATAGGTGGTGCTTTCCATCGTGTGACCCGGGGTGTGAAGCACTTTGAAGGTTATATTGCCAACTGTAAATGTTTGCCCATCGGTTGCAACAATACTATCGAATGCGGGTTGCGCCGTTGGGCCGTACACGATTTGTGCACCAGTTTTGTTTTTTAGATCTATATGTCCGCTCACAAAGTCAGCGTGAAAATGGGTTTCAAAAATATATTTCAATACAACACCGTCCTTTTTAAGTCTTTCTAAGTAAGGAGCTGTTTCTCTTAATGGATCTACAATGGCCGCTTCGCCATTGGATGTAATGTAATACGCGCCCTGAGCTAGGCAACCTGTATAAATCTGTTCAATTTTCATCTGTATGTATTTTAGTTGATTCGATTGGCAAAGTTCTGATATTGAATCATTTTATTGGGTAACATTTGTTGCATTCAACAAATGGGGTATTCATAATTTTTTAGTCATCAGCAAGAAC
>CAZCCN010000138.1:0-4278 GCA_964497085.1 uncultured Ferruginibacter sp. | reverse complement strand
AATTGTCTGCGCCTGAATATGGATATGACTGGGCTTATGAAATCAACGATCAATTCAAACAATTGATTCAGTCCCATCAACATGAATCATTGATGCATTACACCCGTTTGGGTAAAGCAGCTTCGTTGGCCATCCCAACCCCCGAACATTATCTGCCTTTACTGTATACGTTGGGGTTACAACAAGACAGCGATTCACTCTCTTTTTTCAACGACAAGATTGTGGGCGGCTCCATTACCATGACCTCTGTAAAAATAGGATAAGCATATACAGGTCTGCTATATTTGAATCGTCAGCACTTCATGGATATTGGTGGTATAACAGGGCGATAACTTTGCCTGTTTCAATCTCCATTTCTTGTTGAATCCCTGCACGGCATATTGCACCGTGTTTTTTCCATACAGCTGATTCACTTCATCGAGCGCTTTCATCATGACATGGCTTTTGACGCGGTCGGTTGTATCAAACAGACTGGTTTGCACTTGGTCATCCGGCGTGATGTCCAACACCAATACGCCCGCTTTTTTAAATTGATAACCTGGTCTGAAAACAATGTCCAGTCCTTTCAATGCAGCCTGAATAATGGCCGCTGAGTCATTGGTCGGCGTATCGAGCGAGATGGTCACCGATTTAAAATATTGTCGGTCCTGCGTGCGGTGCCGGTTGGTATGAATAAACACATACACGCTGCTGGTACAGGTTTTTTGTTTGCGCAGCTTGGTGGCACAACTGTTGGCATAGCTGGCAATCGGTTCCCTCAATTCATTTTTGTGTTGCAACAATGTACCAAAAGACCGGGCTGTTTGAATGCATTTTTTATTAGGCGGCAATGTGTCATACCCAATGCAGGAAATTCCTTTGAGTTCTTGTTGCATGCGCACGCCCACCACGGTCATTTTTTTTCTGACCCATTCTTCTTGTAGTTGCACAAAGTCGGCCGCAGTGAAAACATTGTGCTGCGTCAAGAGGTTGCTGTATTGCCGGCCGCATCCCCAAATATCTTCCACTCGCGTTTGTTGTAACAAATGCAATCGCTGCCATTCTTCTTGTGCTACGTACACACCCACTTCTTTTCTTTCTTTCTTGGCATACCGATTCGCCATTTTAGCCAGTGTTTTGGTCTGCCCCACTCCAATGCTGATGGGGATGCCCACTTCTTTGGTTACTTTTTGTTGTACCTGCAATGCCCATGCAAAGAGGTCGTGATGTTTCATGCCCGATACATCCAGAAAGGCTTCATCAATCGAATATACTTCGATGGCAGCGGCACAGCCCCGCAATACATTCATCACTCGATTGCTCAGGCTGCCGTATAAAATATAGTTGGAAGAAAAAACAGCCACCTGGTGTTTTTTGATCAGCGGTTCAATCATGAATGCGGGGGCACCCATCGGAATATCCAGTGCTTTGGCTTCGTTGCTTCGGGCAATCACACAGCCATCGTTGTTGCTCAATACCACAATCGGTTTCTGTTGCAACGCCGGCTGAAATAGCCTTTCGCAAGAGGCATAAAAATTATTGCAATCTACCAGCGCCACCATGTTTATACTTCCAATGCTTTGATGAGAATGTGTGTGACGGTTCCCCAAATGCTGAAGTTCATTTCTTCTGTAATGGGAATGGGCTGGTATTTTGGATTCGGACTCTCCGGCATCAACCGGATGCCGGAACTGTTTTTGACAAACCGTTTGATGGTGAATTCGTTTTCGACCACCGCCACCACAATTCGATTGTTGGTGGGTTTGATGCTTCGGTCCACCACCAGTAAGCTGTTGGGTAAAATATGCGCGTTCACCATGGAGTCGCCCACGGCCCGCACAATATAAGTGGAGTGGGGCCTGGGGATGAGGTGTTGGTTCAGGTCAATTTCTTCCTCTACGAAATCGGCTGCCGGAGACGGAAATCCGGCAGGGGCAATGATTCCATAGCTTGCCAAAATGGGGGAATGGCACAATCCGTATACGGTGATTTTGGGTTCGGGCAACAACATAAATGCTAAATTATTTAGCAAAGTACAACAAAATCCCTAAGGCGAAAAGAATTTTTTGTGGGCTACTGCATGATGGTGGTTATAGCGGAATGCGGATATTGTAACAGGTTCCGCTTCGGGTTGATTGCATCGCCAGGGTGCCTTGCAGGTAGTCTACCCGGCTTTGGATACCCAATAATCCGTATCCCAGCTGATGGGTTTGCTTGATCGCATCAAAATCGAAACCTACTCCATTGTCCGCTGTTCGAAGCAGTGAACCAATCCTGGTGCTGCCAATGACAATAGGTATGGGATTAAAAAATAAGAGAAAGAAAATTAAGGATGTTTCACCACTATCTTGATGGCCTGGCTTTTTTGCTGGTCTGTAATTTTAAGCACATAGTTGCCATCGGGCAATTGGCGGGTATCTATCCAGGTGCTGTTACCTGTCAATTGTTTGGTCCGGCATGGCCGGCCAATGGCATCGTATAAGGTTGCATGCATCGGTTGTTTGGATGCACCAGTGGCCTGAACAATAAAATGCGTGTGGCTGGGATTGGGATACACGGTGTATCGGATATCCATTGCTTTTTGTTGCAACACCACGATGGTACTATACATAAAGGAAAGGTCTATATCCGTTTGCTTGATTCGGTAGTACAACCATCCGCTCGGCACGTTTGCATGCGTAAAGGAATATTTTCCTTGCAAAAGATTGGTAATGGGAACCACACCAAGGGTGGTCCAGTTTTTTCCATCCTGGCTGTATTCAACTGCGAATTCTTTTGCATTCACCATCGGTGTCGCCACTTCCCAGTTCACCAAGGCCGAAGATTCATTCAGGAATTTTGCATTGACCTCTATAAATGTGACGGGTAAAGCATAGAAGACAAAGGGGGTAGGAATGTTTTCGGTGAGTTGATTGGCATTGCCATCGGCATTCGGGTCTACCCATGTTGGATCGCCGTTATTGGAAGAATCCGCTACCGTAACCAGAGATAGGCTGTTGTTGGATCCGATATTGGCTTGGGTCAGGGCGCTGTTGTAATAGATCTGGCTGGGTTGCAGATTGGTAACCCTGCACTGAATTTGCACTTTGAAAAAATAATTCGTGTTGTTCAATATGTGATTGGGCAAATCCTGATTGGGATTCAATATTTGGATATCGGTGGTGCCATTGTAATTTGGATTCAGGGTGAGCCCGGCAGCATTGGCACCAGGTACAAAGCTCGTTTGTACATTGGATACATTGGCTGCACCAAACACACTGCCCAGGTCGTCGGTCAATTCAACATTATTCAGAATGACATTCCCCATGTTCTCTACATAAATTTCGTAAGTGAGGTCGTAGGTGTTGCTGTTAACGGGTGTTGCATTGACCAGCTGCTTCGTGTTGCCAATGGAAGGCGTGAAACTTGTATTGTCGATGGGCGCGTTGCCAACTTGAAATGTTTTTTCGGGCCCGAGTAATCCGGTACTCAAATCGTATTCGTAATAGTAACAGCCGGTTCCAAAATCGGTACCGGTGATTTCTAATATTCCTTTGATGTATGCGATGCCAAAACAGTTTTTGGGAACAGTGGTCAAAAAAGTGGCACTGGCATTTCCTTGTCCATTGTAGTTGGTGATTTCATATAACAAAGACGGGCTAAATCCCAGGGTGGCAAACATTCTGCCATTGGGCAAGATGCACAGATCGCCGCTGCTGATGGTGTTTGGAAAATAACCTGCCGGAAATTGTAAGGTTCTGGTGTTGATGGCTTGCCCAGTGGTTACGTCAAATTTATCCAGGCTACATTGTCCGGTGATAGGATCATAACTGGAAAAAGCCCAGATGTCTCCGTTGTTGTCAAACTCAAAATTATTGGTGGCGTAACTATAGGAGTAGGTGGGCGCCAATGGAATGGTGACAGGACAATCAATGGCTTGGGGCAAGCCAATATCTAAAATCCAAATCTTGGTTTCGATGCCCGACCGCACATCGGCAATGTATACTTTGTTGTTGGCCGGATTGTAGGCCACAAACACAGAAAAAAAATCGGGGAGCTGGGCCTGCATGTTGCAATTGGAAATAAACACGGGGCTGCCCAGCGGATCTTTGATCAATGAAAAACTGGGTTCGGTGGTGGAAGTGCAGGTATTGCTTCCAAAATTAATCAGCACAGAATTCTGCTGAGCGGCAACCGGACAGGTGATTCCCATCCATACCATCCACACCATCCATTTGTACCCTTTTGATATGTAATTGCCCAAATGAAGCATAAGAAATTCGTTTTTGAAGGTAAGAATTTTACGCCAAATCTGTTGAT
>CAZCCN010000137.1:0-4329 GCA_964497085.1 uncultured Ferruginibacter sp. | reverse complement strand
GGTGGTGTTGGCAAACAACCTTTTATTGAATACATGGTTCCATCTGATTGTGCCCGTTGCATTGCCCCAAGGAATATTGACATCCAGGCTTTGCCTGCCATTGACAAAGTCAAACACATCTCTTCCAAAATAGCCACTCAAATAAAGCCGGTCCTTGTCGTTGAACCGGTAATTCATCTTGGTGTTCAAATCATAGAAATAATAACCTGATCCATAGAACTGACTGGATTTGCTGATAAAGGGCTTGGACAGGGCATCCACATAGGTTCTTCTGGCAGAAACAATAAAGGATGACCTATCCTTTTGAATGGGGCCCTGGATGGAAAAACGGGAAGCGATCAAGCCGATGCCACCATCCACTTGAAAGGTTTGGTTGTTGCCTTCTTTCATGGAGATATCCAACACACTCGACAAACGACCGCCATATTGAGCCGGCATTCCTCCTTTGATCAAGGAAACATTTTTAATCGCGTCTGCATTGAAGATGGAAAAAAAGCCAAACAAATGGCCCGTGTTGTACACCACGGCATCATCGAGCATAATCAGATTTTGATCGGCACCACCACCCCTCACATAAATACCGGCGCTGCCCTCTCCTGCATTGCGCACCCCCGGCAACAATTGAACCACTTTCAACAAATCTACTTCTCCCAAAAACGCCGGAATGGATTTGATCTGTTCAATGGGTAATGAAATTTTACCCAACTGCGCAGATTTGATATTGCTCTCTCTTTTCTTGGCTGTCACAATGACTTCTTGAGACAGGTTGACGCCCGAAGTCAACTGAATATTGAAAACGGTATCGGATTGCAGGCGAAGGGTCTGGGATTGAGTCAGGTAACCAATATAGGTACTGATCAGCGAATAGTCACCGGCCGGCAAAGTGATGGAATAAAACCCATATTGATTGCTGGTGATGCCCTTGGTTTTACCCTGAACAGCCACGGATGCACCAATCAGGCTTTCACCGGTGGCTTCATCGCGGATGTACCCACTGATGGTATACCGAGCGGCTACTTGATCCTTTTGAGCCATTACACTGGATCCTGTCAATATCAAACAAACCAACAACAAAAAGCATTTACCAAACATCGAGTACATATGGATTATATAAATTATTTAATGGAGTCTTTTACTTCGCCACAATGGAGCATGGCCGATTGATATGTGGGGTGTTTTTTTCCTAAATATGGATTGATCACCTCGTTGCTGGTACTAATCCAATTGGCTGCGATTTCATCATTGAAAGCCATGGGACAATTTTGCAGATACAACCTAGGTCCCTCATATTGAATGGCGGTAAAAAAACCAGGATACATCATGTCGCTCAAACTGCTGAAATCTTTTCTCATGTCTGTAATGTCTACTTGTTGCAACAAACTTTTGGCATTGGATTGCATGTCTTGCATGGCTTGTTGAACCGCTGCAAATACAATGCTGGTGTCTTTTTGAATTTCCATGGTATCAATCGAATTCAAGGCTTGAATAAACAAGCGGGTGTTTTCTTTGGCAGCGGTCGTATCCCATTCCACCAAGGCATCCTTGATACCCATATAGGTGTTCACCAGCCGATCAATCTGTTCATCCACATGCTTTGAATGTTTGGGTGCATCTGCAGGAGCAGATGAAACGACCGTTTTTGTGGATGCAGGCTTCATCAAATACCAGCCTGCCCACAACAGAATAATGGCAATAAGTGAATAGAAAACAGCTTTTTTATTCATGGTCTTCCTATTTAGATGCAAAAGTACATCATTTCAAGCGGCCGATTGGCTTGTCAAGACAAAAACAGGGGTCGCTAAACCTATAACAATCTTAATTACCTATTAGTTTGCCGAATCAGTTATTTTTGCCGAAAAATAAGGCGTAAAGCACCATAGCATGTTATTAGGATTACAGAATGTCACGTTTGAATTTGGAGCCCGAACCATTGTAGAAGATGCCACCTGGCACATCCAACCCAATGAACGGATTGGATTGATCGGTTACAATGGTACCGGCAAATCGACCCTATTGAAAGTATTGACGGGACAATATTCTCCTGCCAAAGGCACGGTGGAAAAAGGCAGGGAAACCACCATCGGTTTCCTGCACCAAGACTTATTGGGATTTGACACAGAAGATTCCATTCTGGAAGTAGCATTGGGCGCTTTTGAGCGGGTGAAACAGCTTGAAAAAGAAATTGAAGTGCTGGGCGAAGAATTGGCAGCAACCGGCGATGAAAAACTGGCCAATGACTATGCAGATTTATTACATGAAATGGACGTGCTGGACGGCTACAACATTCATCACAAAACCGAAGAGATCTTGCAAGGCCTTGGGTTCAGCAATGCCGAACTCCAGAAGCCCTATAAAAATTTCAGCGGTGGTTGGCGCATGCGTGTATTGCTTGCCAAAATGATCTTACAGCACCCAGATGTACTCTTACTCGATGAGCCCACCAATCACTTGGATTTACCCAGTATTGAATGGCTCGAAAAATATTTGCAACATTACCAGGGCGCTGTGGTGATTGTATCGCACGATCGTTTCTTTTTGGACAGAATGGTGACCAAGATCGTTGAGCTGTACCAGCAAGAACTGCACATCTATTCGGGCAATTACAGCTATTACGAAAAAGAGAAAGCACTCCGCATCGACATGCAGAAGAAAGCTTTTGAAAACCAGCAGGATTACATCCGCCAGCAAGAGCGGATTGTGGAACGTTTTAAAGCCAAAGCCAGCAAGGCGGCCCAGGCCCAGAGTATTGTCAAAAGGCTTGACAAGCTGGAAAGAATAGAAGATGTGGAAATTGAGCGGCCAAATATGCGCATCAACTTTGCGGTAGAAAAACAACCCGGCAAAATCATTTGCACCTTAAAAAATATTTCCAAACAATTCAAAGACGTTGAAATTGTAAGAAATACAGGTGCAGAAATTGACAGAGGAGACAAAATCGCTTTGATTGGTGCCAATGGGAAAGGAAAGTCCACCCTGTTGAGAATCATTGCAGGCACCGAACCTTTTGACGGAGACAGAGAATGGGGGCACAATGTGGTGGAATCTTTTTATGCCCAGCACCAACTTGAAGCCCTGAACATGAACAATGATGTGCTGGAAGAGCTGAAAGATGCCAGAAGCGGCAAAAACGATCTGGAACTCAGGAGTTTACTAGGCGCATTTTTATTCAGCGGTGATGCCGTGGAGAAAAAGATTAAAGTGTTGAGCGGTGGAGAGAAAGCACGGGTGGCTTTGGCCAAAACCATCGCCAGCAAAGCGAATTTTCTGATGTTGGATGAACCCACCAACCACTTAGACATCCATTCTGTCGACCTGCTGGTAGAAGCGCTGAATAAATACGAAGGCAGTTTAATCCTGGTGAGTCACGACCGGTATTTCATCAGCCGAATCGCCAATAAAATATGGGAAATCGACAACCAGCAGATACGTGAATTCAAAGGCACCTATGCCGAATGGGAAGACTGGAAAGAAAGAAAAGTCAAAGAAGCTGCTGTAAATAAAAAATCTGAACCTGCTCCTCCGAAAACAGACAAGCCGATGACGAGAGAGCCGCAACCCGCCAAATCCATTTCTGCAGACCAAAAGAAAGAACTGCAAAAAATAAAAAACAAATTCAAACAGCTGGAAGAAAAACTGGTGCAGATGAACCAGGAAAAAGAAAAACTGGAAGCTGCCCTCTCCGACCCTGACATTTACAGCGACAAAGAAAAGTTCAAGGCTGCAGAAGCCGCCTATCAACAGTCGGTGGATGCATTGACCCTCGCCAACAAAGAATACGAAACCACTTTCGAAAAAATCATGGAACTGGAATAAATCAAAAGCCCCGAGTGATCTCGGGGCTTTTGATTGAGGGCTTCGATAATTTTTTAGGTAAGTATAGGAGTCGAAGCCGTTGGTATTTCAAGGGTTTGGATATCGATTGTTTTCATAGGTTATTCAGATTAAAAACGAGCGGTTGGTGGGTACTGGATTTCTGTGATATAAAGAAAGAAAGAATTCAGCGCATCCATCGAGTTGAGCCCGTGTAATATTGGAATTTGGGTGTTTCACGGTAGACCCGCTACGTGGTCACACGTATGGCAAGGCTGGACGAAGTGAAAAAGAAAAAAAATAGCCCCTGAGGGGCTAGGTATGCGTTGACATGCAGGGATTGATCCATCTAGCGAATCATGCTGAAAAGCCTTTCCCACCTGGGGCCACCTTCCCAACTGAACCAAATCATGGATGCCTTCCCTACTACATGATCTTCGGGTACAAAACCCCAGTACCGGCTGTCCAATGAATTGTGCCGGTTGTCTCCCATCATCCAGAAGTAATCCATTTTAAAAG
>CAZCCN010000136.1:0-4399 GCA_964497085.1 uncultured Ferruginibacter sp. | reverse complement strand
TGGCTAAAAGACAGGGAGCTGATTTGCAGAAAATTTCCGGTACCATTCAAAACGATATCTTGAAAGAGTATGCAGCGAGAGGCACTTATATCTATCCGCCCAAACCTTCCATGAAAATCATCACCGATATATTTGAGTGGTGCAGCAAGGAGTTGCCCAAATGGAACACCATTTCCATTTCGGGCTACCATATTCGGGAAGCCGGCAGCACAGCCGTTCAAGAGATCGCCTTCACGTTGAGTAACGGAAAAGCTTATGTAAAAGCAGCGATTGAAAAGGGCTTGGACATCAATGTATTTGGCAAAAGGCTTTCTTTCTTTTTCAATGCCCACAACAATCTTTTTGAAGAAGTGGCCAAGTTCAGGGCCGCAAGAAGGATGTGGGCCAAAATAATGAAAGAGCTGGGCGCCACCGATGAAAAAGCGATGATGTTGCGATTTCATACCCAAACAGGCGGCAGTACCCTGACCGCACAACAACCCATGAACAACATCAGTCGGGTGACGGTTCAAACCTTAGCCGCAGTGCTGGGTGGCACCCAATCCCTTCACACCAACGGATTTGATGAAGCACTGAGCCTGCCTACTGAACAAGCCGCCACCATTGCTTTGCGGACACAACAAATCGTTGCGTTTGAAAGCGGCGCTGCAGACACGGTGGATCCTTTGGCAGGAAGTTATTTTGTGGAGCAACTTACCAATGAAGTGGAGGCAGCCGCTTTCAAATTGATTGAGACCATTGATGCCATGGGCGGAAGTGTGTCGGCCATCGAAGAAGGTTTCATCCAGGATGAAATTGCCAGAAGCGCTTACCAGTACCAACAACAAATAGAAGCCAAATCGAAGATCATTGTAGGGCTGAATACCTTTGTCTCAAATCAGGAAGAAAAAATTCCAGGATTTAAAATTGATGAAAGCATTCAAAAAATGCAGGTTGATAAATTGAAAGCATTGAAATCGAGGCGAAACAATGAACAGGCTCAGTACTGCTTAGACAGACTGTCTGCCGCTGCACAACAACAGGAGAACTTGATGCCGTTTGTATTGGAAGCAGTGGAGTCCTATTGTACCCTGGGTGAAATTGCTGATACACTCAGAAAAATCTACGGAGAATATCGATAAGACGAGGCTTTGCATATCCTTGAACGTTGAATCTTGAACGTATAAAGTCAATGTGCAAAATCCTTTTGATAATCTCCTTTGATGCGCTCCATGGAAGGATTGAAATAGCCAAATTTCAGATGAGGGAATTCTTCTCTGATCAACTCCATCATTTGTTTGATTCCCATACAGGTTCCCGTATCGTGCACGCCAATTTTTTCAAGATACCAATCCGGATCAATGTTGAAGTTTCGCCACTGAATCATACATAAATCGGTGTCACGAATCAGTTTTCTAAGCGCCTCATACTCTTCTATACTGTCAGTCATTCCCGGGAACACAAAATAGTTGATGCTGGTCCAGGCGCCAAATGCCCTGGCTACTTTCAAACTTTCAATCAAATCTTCAAATACATAATTATTAGGCTTGTAATAAGCAGTGTAGATATCTTTTCTGGCGGAGTTATTAAAAAAGCACATACTATGCAAACCGTCTTCACACAATGCTTTTACGGCATCGGGCTTGCTGCCATTGGTATTGATATTGATGCTGCCCTTGGGGGTATGCTTCCTGATTTCCATGATGGATTCACGAATGGTTTCCCACATCAACAATGGTTCTCCCTCACACCCTTGACCGTAGCTGATGATGGGGAAAGGAGCCGATTCCAAATGTGGCACGGTGAATTCAACAATTTCGGCAGCGGTGGGCTTAAAGGTCAATCTGTCCTGCGTACTAAAAATGGTTTCTTCTTCAGGCTGAAAAGAGATGCACCCTATACAATTGGCATTGCAGGCAGGCGACACCGGCACCGGACACTCCCATCTACCCAATGCAAGGTTACGGGCGGCGGGACAGGTGTAGGTCATGCAACAATTGTCCATCAGGTGTTTAACGAGCCGATTGTGCGGATAAGCAGCAAGCAATTGGTCATGGCCTTTTTGAATCTGGTCGTCTTGGTATCCTGCCGCTTCTTGACGAATATCTTGTTCGATTCTTACGGCGGGAACAAACAATTGATTGTCGAACCAGCCCGCAGCCGTATAGCAGAACAAAGGCAATGTGGGGGCATCGGGTAAGGTTTCATAGGCCGCCATGTACAAGCCTGTGTGCGCGGGCGGAATAAAAGCTGCCACGGCCCAACCTTTTTCACACAATCTCATTTCTCCGGTAACCACATCAATACCAATGCCTCTTCTGCCCGGCAATTCGTATAATTGTCCTCCTTCTGGCAAAGGAATCCAATCCTCCACCGGTATTGGATAGGCATCCCATCCACTCCGACCGGTGATATACAAACTGGTATCTTCAAAAATATTCCCATTGCCATCGGAATACATGAGGTAAGGTGATTGTTGTAAAGCTTGCATGTAAAATAGTTTAGGAAGCCGTTTGATGCTGCAGCTGTTGTTTGCAAAATAGATTAAAAACCAACTCGTCAGGGATATTTTCTTTTTCTGCAATCACAAACTGCAACAACTGGTTGTTTTTCAAGTCGAGTGTCAATACATTGTCTTTCAAAATCACCTGCTCGATCTCAGACCAGTGAATCAATTGAGGAGGAAAAGAGGGATACAGGCAACCCTCGGTTGAAAACCTAACTTTCAATTCTTTGCTGACAAACCATCCAAACAAAGCCGCGATTCCCAACAACAAACCGCCCAGATAGATGCCCAGCATGATCCAACAGATGGCACAGCACAAAAAAACCAAGTTGAAAAAACGAATAGTTGAACGACTGCTCAGCCACACATAATGTACGCAGACAGCCGCCAATAAACACAAGCCGATACCGGATACCCATTGAATAAAAAGACCAGGTATAGCCAGCAAGAAATAGACAAACGCAAGCAAATTGATTCCGGCAATAATAAAAGTGACCACTTTGTAAGTGGCCGCTTTTTCATTGGTAAGTATGATACTGAAGTTATCCATGTATTGGATGACTGGCGGTTAACAAATTGCAAAGTTTGTACAAAACACGTGCGCCCACATTTTCATCCCATTCATTCGGACTAACCCCCACTTCATTCAAATCGAAGCCAACAATCTTTTTACCTGCCCGATGAATGGCATGCAGCAGATAAAAGATTTGCTCTGTTTCAAAACCGCCCTGAACCGGTGTGCCAGTATGGGGACATAGTTTAGGATCCAGGCCGTCGATATCGAAACTAATGAATACGTGTTGAGGCAGGTGCGATACAATTTCATCCGTGATTATTTTCCAGGTCTCTCCTTCATATTGCCTGTTCTTGATATCCCTGTCAAAATAGGTAACCACTCTTCCATTGCTTTGTTGGATGCAATCCAATTCTTCTTCGCAATAATCTCTGATACCTACCTGTACGAGCTTTTTCAGGGCCGGAATTTGTTCCAATGCGTTGTACATGATGGATGCATGGGAATAATTGAACCCCTCGAAGGCTTTTCTCAGATCGCAGTGTGCGTCAATTTGTAAAATACCAAACTCGCTGTATTGATCGGCAATGGCTTTGAAAAATCCGAATGGTGTGCTGTGGTCTCCGCCCAACAAGGCCACCAATTTTCCTTTGGCCATCAAGGCTTTGGTTTGCTCGTACACCCAATCGTTCAGAAACAAACTGCCCTGGTTGATTTCTTTCAGGGTTTTGCACATAAACTTCTTGTTCTCCACGGGCTCTCCCTGCGAAATGTAATGAATGTACAATTCCGCTTCTTTTCTCAGGTAATCGCTCTTCATCAGGATTTTCTTATCCGGACTTCGCATGAAAAAACCCTGTTTCCAGGCATCCTTGTATTCAGGATCAAACAAATCCACTTGCAGGCTGGCCGTAAATATATGGTCTGGGGCCCTGGCGGTTCCGGCATTGTAACTGACGGGTACTTCCCAGGGAATGGGCAATATCACCAAACGGGCATCCTCTTCAGTAAAGGGCAATCCGAAAATATTGTTATTGGGGTTCCCTACCGAATTGGGGTCGAATGTTGATAAATCAGCCATGAGGATTGATTAAATGTTGCGCAAAGATAAATGAAGATTGTTTTTGATGATAAAAAAATCAGGATAAATGCCATCCGAGCCCTATTTCAATTAACTTTGCGGAGAAATCTAGACTATGAAAAAAACACATATTATCATTTTAATTGGTATCGCGGCCTTGATCGTTGGCCTTTTGGTTTTTTCGGTAGATTTTTCCACCTACGATACCATCGTTTCTGCCCAGCAAAAGCAAGGGACATTTGTACACTTGATTGCCAAATTGGACAAAACTGCTCCCATTGAATACGACCCGATCAATAATCCAAATTACCTTTCTTTT
>CAZCCN010000135.1:1590-4408 GCA_964497085.1 uncultured Ferruginibacter sp. | reverse complement strand
ATGCCTACCACCAGGCTAATGCCTCCGATGATGGATCCTACGATATTGATGGTAACAAATGACTCAGAAATGGCCTTACTGAAGGCCTCTACGCTGTTTAAGGAGAAATTATCCTCCTGGGTAGGACTCAAGCGCCTGATCTGCCTCATAATCCCCCTTAATTCTTGCATATAGCCTTCTGTGGTGATGTCTGGTCTACCCTTGGCTATCAAAATGGGATTGGCAAATTCGGGATCAAATAGCTGCTTGGAAAATTTGTTGTTCAGCATGATGCAACGATCATAATCCCAACCAATGAAATTTTTACCCTCCTTCTTGATGACACCAATCACGGTGACTTTCTTCCCTTTGACATCAATGTGCTTTCCAATGGCCCTTTCGGCTGCACCAAAGAGGTCTTCGGCATTGACATATCCAATGATGCAGTTGTTGGCGCCTGAATTGAATTCGGCCGTTGAAAAATACCGGCCCACTGCAAATTGAATGGGCTGTACATTGATTTGCGCTTCATTGATACCGTATACCCTTACATCTTCCAATACATCGTCTTTGTATGATATGTTGGTAGCGGTTTGCATGAGATAGGTGATTTCATCCGTCAGCAAGGAACGCTCTTTGATCAAAGGTGCTTCTTCCATCTTCATCACGGGCCGAGCCCTCAACTTCCACATGGGCTTATTTGGTGCGCCGCTGTAATCCCATTTATCAATGTAGATGGTGTTGTTGCCCAGGCTCTTTACTTCGTTTTGAATATTCTGTTCCAAACTATTCACCGTGGTCAACACACCAATGATGCAGAAAATACCGAAAGCAACACCCGTTAAGCTCAGGGCTGTACGAAGTTTGTTGACTTTAAGTTCTTTAAAAGTCAACCTCAATGCATTTTGTAATATGCTGAGCGAGGTAAGCATCTAGCAAAAATACAACAGTTGCAGGTGGAACGAGCAGGAAATTGATGAGCGGGCCGCTGCGGAGGAAGTTAAATAAGTTTAAGGGGTTAAACGTTAAATGTTGAACATTGAACAACACTTACTTCCCCCATCCAAACCAATCGTTTCCGTTGGCATATAGCATCAGACCCAACAAAAGAATCATGCCCACGATTTGAGCATACTCAAGGAATTTCTCGCTGGGTTTTCGGCCCGTAATCATTTCAATCAAGGTAAAGACTACGTGGCCACCATCCAAAGCAGGAATGGGCAACAGATTCATAAAGGCCAGCACAATGGAAAAGAAGGCGGTAATGGTCCAGAAATGCTCCCAGTCCCAACCTTTGCCGGAAAATACCGAGCCCATGGCTTTGAAACCTCCCACACCTTTGTAGGCACCGGTTTGGGGAGATAAAATCTTCTTGAATTGATCTATGTAAAAACCCAGTTCTTCGCCTGCCCTTTTGATACCGGCAGGAATGGCGCTGAAAAAGCCATATTTGGTTACCGTGTATTTGTATATACCCAAACTGTCAAATTGTTCAGGAAGGTTGGGTGAACCAAAACCAATTTTTCCATCTTCCAACAAAGTGGTTTTTATCACCATCGAACTGTCATGGCGCATAATTGTCAAGGATACCATTGATCCTTTCTTTCTGCCTTCCAGGGCTGATGCAAATTGATCGTAGAATGCCGTAGGTGTGCTGTCCACTTGAGTGATTTGATCACCTGGTCGCAACCCGGCTTTGTATCCTGGCATGGAATCTTCGATGCGAAGAACCATCACGGGTACTCTGGGACTAATCAAAGGCGCTTCTGATTTTTTTCGCTTTTCTACCAGCTTGCCGATTAAATCAATGGGCATGTTTAACTGCATGGACTTACCTTCTCTTTCAATGGTCACCGTACTGTCTGCAATCAATATCTTTTTCAGTACATCGGTGTATTCCACTATGGGCTTTCCGTCCACTGCCAATACTTTATCCCCGTTTTGAAAGCCAAGGTCTTTGAACAAAGGGTCGTTAAAAGAAATGCCATATTTCAGGGAATCCACCTTGATGTTTTTATCCCCCCAAACCATCAAAATCATGGCGTAAATCACAAAGGCCAGCAAGACGTTGACAGTAACCCCGCCAATCATGATGATCAATCTTTGCCAGGCAGGCTTGCTTCTGAATTCCCACGGCTGAGCGGGTTGTTTCAATTGCTCTTTGTCCATGCTTTCATCCACCATGCCTGCAATCTTCACGTAACCGCCCAAGGGAAGCCAGCCAATGCCGTATTCCGTTTCACCCTTTTTCTTTTTGTACAGCGAAAACCAAGGATCAAAAAATAGATAAAATTTTTCTACCCGACACTTGAACCACCTGGCCGTAATATAATGACCAAACTCGTGAAGAATCACCAGGATGGAAAGAGATAATAACAATTGAGCTACTTTGAGTCCGACGCTCGACCAATCAATGGATAATAAAATCATACACATGGCGCTGTTTGCGCAGATTTGAAAATGAGAAAATTTATAGTTTCATCAATGCTGCAGCGAATTCACGCGCTTCACCATCGCTTTCGAAATATTGTTCCAAACTAGGCTTGTCGATATACGCTACGGCGTCCATCGTTTTTTCCACCACTGCTGTGATGTCCAGAAAGCCAATGCGATTGCGCAGAAAAGCCCAAACCGCAATTTCATTGGCAGCATTTAACACACAAGGCACATTCCCGCCCTTCTTGAGTGCTTCCGATGCCAGCCATAAGTTTCGGAATGTTTTATAATCAGGCTCCTCAAAATTAAGCGCGGGATATTTTTTGAAATTCAACCGGGGAAAATCATTTGGGATGCGTTGGGGAAAACCCAATGCATATTGAATGGGTAATTTCATATCCGG
>CAZCCN010000135.1:0-1580 GCA_964497085.1 uncultured Ferruginibacter sp. | reverse complement strand
AACCATGCTGTGTATAACACTTTGCGGATGAATCACCACTTCAATTTGATGAGGCGCCAGGTTGAACAACCACTTGGCCTCAATCATCTCCAATCCTTTATTCATCAACGTAGCAGAATCGATGGTGATTTTAGCCCCCATGCTCCAGTTGGGATGCTGCAAGGCATGATCTCTTTTCACATTCACCAGAAAGTTGGGCTTTTTACCTAAGAATGGACCACCACTGGCGGTTAAAATGATTTTTTCGATCGGATTGCGGGCTTCTCCCACGAGGCATTGAAAAATAGCAGAGTGCTCACTGTCAACCGGGATGATAGGTGCCCGGTTGTCGATGGCCATTTGCATCACTATGTCACCAGCCACCACCAGGGTTTCTTTGTTGGCCAAGGCAATGATTTTTCCTTTGGCCACCCCCTTCAAGGTCGGCTTCAACCCTGCAAAACCCACAATGGCAGCTATCATCACGTCGTACGTATCAAAATCGGCCACTTCTTCCAGGGCTTTTTCACCGGCAAACACTTTGATATCGGTCGAAGACAGCGCTGATTTGACCGACTGGTATTTGGACTCGTCGCCAATCACCACAGCATTGGGCTTGAATTCCATTGCCTGCTTGATCAACAGCTCATCATTCGTTTGGGCGGTGAGAATTTCTACCTGCAACAGGTCGGCATTGGCACGGATGACATCCAATGCCTGGGTTCCAATAGAACCGGTTGAACCAAATATGGCCACTCTTTTTGGGGCAGCATGTGTGGACATGGTAGAAAGGGGTATTTTGACTAGGATGCAATTTAGTGCATTTGGAGGAGAATGGAGCGCCCTTTGGGCGCATTCAAGGTTCAAGGTTCAACGTTTAAAGTTGAAAGTAAATATTGACCGTTGGACTTTGAATGTTAAACCTTAAACTTTCGTAACTCATCCGCAATCTTACGGTCATTGGACAAGCGAGGGACTTTGTTTTGGCCTCCTAGTTTACCGATGGTTTTCATGTATTCTATAAAACCGTTTTTTCGAATGGGTGTAATTTTTAACGTATCTAGGATATTTCCTGCAATCAAATCGTTGTAGTACACATTTTTATTCCGAAGATTGGCTTCTATTTTTAGCGCAAAGGCTTCGAGATTGGAGGGGACTAGGTCAAATTCAATCAACCACTCGTGATAACTTTTGCCTTTATCGGCACTCACGAAAGGCGCTACCGTGAATTCGACGAGCTGGACGCCTTCGGATTGGGCTGCAGACAACAAAGCGGATTCCACTTCTTCTCCAATCACATGTTCGCCAAAAGCAGAGATAAAATGCTTGATCCTGCCACTCACAATCAATCGATAGGGTTGAGTAGAAACAAATTTTACCGTATCGCCCATACTATACGCCCATAAACCTGCATTGCTACTGATCACCAAGGCATAATTCACTCCAATTTGCACTTGGCCTAAGGTAAGCCTGGTGGGAGATGCATGATTGATTTCTTCTACAGGGATAAATTCATAAAAAATACCGCTGTTGGTATTGAGCAACAAGCCGGGTTCATGCAAGGTATCCTGGAAGGCAAAAAATCCTTCACTGGCAGGAAA
>CAZCCN010000134.1:0-4431 GCA_964497085.1 uncultured Ferruginibacter sp. | reverse complement strand
TCTCGCTGTACCGTTTTATCGATCAATGGTGGGGAACCCCTTATCAATATGGAGGATCCACACTCAATGGCATTGATTGCAGCGCATTTTCTGCCAAGCTTGAAGCCGAATTATTCCAATTGAATTTGCCACGTACCGCCAAAGAACAATATGATATGTGCAGCAGGATTGATCAGGAAGGGGTTCGTCAAGGGGATTTGGTATTTTTTAAGACCACCCGCAAAAGCATCAGCCATGTGGGTGTTTACCTCGCGAATGGATATTTTGTCCATGCCAGTACGAGTATGGGAGTGATGATTAATCACCTGGATGAAGAATATTACCACAAACGTTTCAGCGGGTTTGGTCGATTCAACCCTTCAACCATCCATGCTAAGGTGGAAACAAACGGAAACGATTACTGAATAAAAGCTTGAAGCTTCACATAAAAAGCCGGATCAATCCTTAGGGTTGCTTCCTGGCCATGAAAGCGAAATGATTTCCATTCATCAGACGGTTCAATCCAAATTGGTTCTATTTTGTCACCCACGAAAACCTTGACAGGCAATTTTAAGCCCCGAACCGCCTGGCTCCACTTGTAATACATCCTACCTTTTTGATGCATATAGACCAGTGTTGGAATATGGGTTGTTCTCAGGTATTGATCGAAAACAGAGGAGAAATCAATATGTGTATACTGACAGATAAACTGTTCAATTTCTTGGGTGGTGACGGTTTGATGGTAAAATCTTTTGTTTAATGCCATGAGCATCTTCCTGAACCGTTTGTCGTTGTCTATGACCTGACGAATCAGGTGAATCATATTGGCGCCTTTGTAATACATGTCTCCGCTGCCTTCTTGGTTGACACCGTAATTGGCAATGATCGGCACATCGTTTTGAATGTTTTTTCTTAACCCAATCAGATATTCATTTCCTGCCTGTTTCCCAAAATAATATTCAGTGAACAGCACTTCACTATAATTGGTAAATCCTTCATGAACCCACATATCGGCAATGTCATTGGTGGTGATGTTGTTGGCAAACCACTCATGGCCACTTTCGTGCACAATGATAAAATCCCACTTGAGTCCCCAGCCACTGCCCGACAAATCCCTGCCCAGATAACCATTTTTAAATTTATTGCCATAGGCGATCGCACTTTGGTGTTCCATTCCTAAATGAGGGGATTCAACCAGCTTATATCCGTCTGCGTAAAAGGGATAAGGGCCAAACCAATGTTCAAAGGCTTTCATCATTTTGGGTGCATCCGCAAATTGGATTTTGGCTTTGTCTTCATGGTCAGCTAACACCCAGTAATCCATGGTCAAGTTTCCCTTTAGTCCTGGAAAGTTTTCTGAAAAATGAGTGTATTTACCGATGTAAGGAACCAGGGTGTAATTGTTGATGGGATTGACCACTTTCCAACTGTAACATACCAGTCCATTCTCCATTTTACGCGCATTCATCAATCGACCGTTTCCAATGCCCACCAATGTATCCGGAACGATGATGTGCAATTCGGCTCCTTCATTGGGTTCGTCGCTTTGAATGTCTTTACAAGGATACCAGGCACTTGCTCCTAACCCCTGACAAGCTACGGTCATCCATGGATTCAAGTGGGCATCCTTTTTCCATATCCAACCGCCATCCCATGGTGGGCTGATGGCTTCTTTGGGTCGGCCATGATAAAATACAGTGATCGATGAACGGGTGCCTTTGGATGAGGATTGGGCGGAACAGGCTAGGGGAAGTTGAACCCAGTATACATTTCCTTCTTTGGTGAAGGAGCAAGGTTGCTTACAATACAATATACTGTCTATCTCGAGCGGCGCCTGCAAGTCGATTTGAAACAGCTTCGACCCGTAATCCATGAATTCAATCACATTGACCCCAGTGATGGATTTGGTTGAAAAATCCGGCGTAACGGTCAATGAATACTTGCGTACGTCCCAATGTTCTCGGCCAGGTCCGTTGGAGCCACGAAGGGTGTCTTGATGTGTGTACAGTTGACCAGAAATAATTCCTTGACCGAATACGAGACTTTGATTTGCAGAAAGCAACAATGTAAAAATGAAAGTACTGTAACGAAGCGGGATTTTTATATTCATTAAGATTGTATTTCTAATGATTCATATAATAGACAATTGAGTAGGAAACCAAGTTTTTATAATTTTTCAGCATGTTGACTCCAATCTAATCCTTCCAGTTCTTCTTGCTCGGTAACTCTCAATGGTATAATGAAATTTGTAAATTTCAATAAAATAAAGGTTCCAATAAAAGCAAAAGCTGATACACCTATCATAGTGGAAAACTGAACCAAAAAAAGTTTTGAAATACCAAAGTAATTGCCACTATTGGAAACAGTTGCATTGACTTGGTGAGAGGCAAATACTCCAGTTAACAACATGCCCACCATTCCACCAACACCATGACAAGGAAATACATCAAGGGTGTCATCTATAGATGTTTTAGACCTCCATTCAACCATCAGACTGCTTACAATCGCCGCAGCAAATCCAATAAAAAAGGATTGAGGTATGGTAACAAAACCAGCTGCAGGTGTTATCGCTACAAGGCCTACGACCGCGCCGATGCATGCACCCATAGCACTAGGTTTTTTACCTCTGGCTGCATCAAAAATTATCCAAGTAAATGCAGCGGCAGCCGAAGCGGTGGAAGTGGTACCAATGGAAAGTGCTGCAATGGTATCTGCATGAAATGCAGAACCGGCATTAAAACCCAGCCAGCCAAACCATAGCAAACCAGTCCCCAATAAAACGTATGTGATTCTTGCAGGATTGTGAACCGATTGGCTTCTGCTTTTGAGATAAATAGCACTTGCCAGAGCAGCCCATCCAGCGCTCATGTGAACAACCAAACCGCCCGCAAAATCTAGCACCCCCAATTTTGATAAAATTCCATCAGGATGCCATGTTGCATGAGCAAGAGGACAATAAATGAATAGACTGAATAGAACAATGAAAAGTATATAGGATTTGAAATTAATTCGTTCTGCAAATGAACCAGTTATCAATGCCGGGGTAATAATGGCGAATTTCAACTGATAAAAGGCAAAGAGAATCAATGGTATGGTTGGCGCAAGCTTCCAAGGCGCGCCGTCAATAACATGATTCATAAGAAAATAGGATGAAGGATTGCCGATGATACCATGAAATGATTCACCGAATGAAAGGCCGAAACCAACCACAAACCAAACAATAGAAATTACTGCCATGCAAATAAAACTCTGAAGCATGGTGCTCAAAACATTTTTTTTATTAACCATGCCTCCGTAAAAAAATGCCATCCCTGGTGTCATGATTAAAACCAAAGCTGTAGAAGTTAATACCCAGGCAGTATCTGCTCCATTAATTTCTTCCGGACGAATAGGGTTGGGGAATTGGGGAAAGACAACAGAGAGAAATGCGATTGATATCAATAATAAAAATGTTGTGTAAGCAAAAATTTTATTCATTAATTGAATGATTTATATTAAAGAAAGAAGCTATGAGCTAATGTAAATTAACTATTCAAATGCAACACTATTGATGGAGGAATATTTCTACACATTCTGTTAGTTTTGCAAAACCAAGCATTGTTAATTTCTACCGAATCATTATCTTTAAAAATACTTAGAATCATTGGGTTGTAAAATTACATATACTGGTTTTTCTCTCTGCTTAGTTTTATTAATATCCGGCTGTATTCATCGTGCCCAACACAAGGAACATATCTTTCATTACAATGAAACTTCGGGTATTGCTTCGCTTGATCCGGCTTTTGCCAAAAACCAATCCGTCATTTGGCCGGTGCATCAATTGTACAACACACTGGTGGAAGTAGATGACCAGTTGCATGTGCAGCCTTCCATAGCTAAATCGTGGACCTTTTCAAAAGACTTGTGTACCATTGTGTTTTCACTCCGCACAGATGTTTTCTTTCACCCAGATTCAGCCTTTGCCAATGGACTAGGTCGAGCACTCAATGCCAAAGATGTGGTGTACAGTTTCAACAGAATCATCGATCCCCAATTGGCCAGTCCCGGCGCCTGGATTTTTAATAACCGAATCGATACCATCAGTCCTTTTACAGCCATCAATGACAGCACCTTTCAATTGAAGCTCATTCGTCCATTTCTTCCAGTCATTGAAATGCTGAGCAATCCGTATTGCTCCATTGTTCCCCATGAGGCGGTAATAAAATATGGATCCACATTCAGAAGGCATCCAGTAGGGACGGGGCCTTTCCAGATGTTGGCTTGGGAAGAAGGCCAGGCATTGATACTGAAAAAGAACACCCGGTATTTTGAAAGAGATTCAAATGGAGCACGCTTACCCTATTTAGATGGCGTGCACATTCATTTTTACAACAGCAAAGCCACTGAATTTTTGGCATTCCAACAACGTCAATTGGATTTCATCAATGACCTGGATGTTTCATTCAAAGATGA
>CAZCCN010000133.1:0-4435 GCA_964497085.1 uncultured Ferruginibacter sp. | reverse complement strand
GGCAGGTATCTGTAATAATCAGGCCTTGGATCGGGCGCATTGTACCAATCCAAACCGGTGGTACTTCTGTCTCCAAAAGTATAAGAAGCTGCTGTTAACAATGTGGTGGTTTTGCTGATTTTCCATTCATGGGTAAGAATGCTTATCGGCTGAAATGTTTTGGCAATGCTGGAATTTCTTTTCACGCCATTTTGGTATCCCCAGTAAGGATTGTAAAAATTAGTACCTGCAAGATCCAGCATTTCTTGCACGGAAGAACCCTGACGTCCGCTGGAGGTAGGCGTCGCAAATGCAATGAATGACAAGAGATGATTGGCATTGATTTTTTTATCAATCCCCACATAACTGGACCAGCCATCGTAAAAAGTACCGTCAGCAAATCCTTCATCTGCCCAACGACGAGATCCTGAAAAACTAAAGGCCCATCCTTTGCTGTTGAATCCGGTAGAATGCGTGATGCTTACCCTGTTGGAATAATTTCTGTTGGATACAGCAAATCCGATGCTGGTTTGCTTACGCTGCTTAGAAGCGCGTGCATCAATATTGGTAGCACCGCCCATTGCTCCAAATGAAAAAAGATTTGACTGGAGACCATAGGCATTTTGTCTACTGCGCAACACATCGTTCAAACCGCCCCAAAGACCAAATGGCGTAAATCCATTGTCAAGATTTTCCATGGAAACCCCATTGATGTTGGTGGTGTACAAATCGGCATCGTATCCTCTTGTTCTGAAGCGAACCACATTAAAGTTGAAGGCAGCTGCGTTGACAAAAGGGTTTCTGCCGGCATTGATTTGACCAGAAATGTTTTGGGCGCTTCCATCTTGTCCGTCTGATTCGTCGAGCGATACAATGGGAATGTTGTCAAGTATATTTTCTTTTCCTTCTTCATTGATGGTGGTATCTGAAGAAGTGATTGGGTTGGCCTGATTGGTTGAATTTTCTTGCGCAAAGGTGGTCGTTGAAAAAACCAGCGCTGCCATCAAACTCAGTAGGCCTGACTTGGGATTCATCATGAGTAGATATAAGTTAAGGGACGCAATTTAACTGAATTAATCAGTTTACTAACAATTAAGTTATGCCCAAAACAAATGATATGTTAAAAACTAATAATATATCTTAGGTGCCTGATATGTAGTAGCTTCGTGCAAAATAATAACCAGATGAAAAACACAATTTTGGGATGGTTGATGGCAGGGGTATTGTTAACCAGTAGTGTGGAAAATACATTTGCCTGGGGCAAGACCGGGCATGAACTGACCGCAAAAGTAGCCTATACCCTCTTGGATGATTCTACTCGTAAAATTGTACAGCAATTCCTAGGAAAGACCTCGTTCGAAGAAGCCTCTGTTTGGATGGATGAAGAAAAGAGCAACAGTTATTACAACTACATGAGAACCTGGCATTATGTGGATTTTGAAAAAAACGAAAAGTATGTGCCCAGCTTGGAAAGAAACGCATTGACCGTATTGCATTCTGCTATAGCAGAGTTAAAAAACTACAAGACAAATGGCCTTTCCAAAAAAGAGATCAAATACAGAATCCTGCTGATCTTTCACATTGTCGGTGATATTCATCAGCCATTGCATTGTGGATACGGTTCTGATCGAGGAGGCAATAGCATAAGCATTAGCTCACCCTATTTGTCTGGAAACCTCCACAGTGTTTGGGACGGACAAATTCTGGATTATGCAAAAATAAATTTTGACACCTGTATGCGTTATTACAATGCCTTGCCAAAGGATGAAATTGCTGCTTACAGAAAGATAAATGAACTGAAATGGATTTATCAGTCCAGGGTTTACCTAGACTCGGTGTATGATTTCAAAAACAATTATCTGGACAAACATTACATTGATAACAATATTGACATCATCAAAAAAGAATTGGTCATTGGCGGCATTCGATTGGCGAGTGTGTTGGAAGAAATTTTTAAACCTAAAAACGATTCCTGATTGCATCCATCAGCGCTTAAAAGCTACCGAATCGGTAGCTTTTTTTGTTGCATCAATCTATACACAACCTGCGCAGTTGTCCTTACATCGTTTTCACAATAGGCTGCAATCCTTTTCAGGTTGAGCGCTTGCCGAATTGGATCCTTTTCCCAAAACAATGCTCCGACCATGCTGCCATCCATCTCGTTTTTGGGGTTGGGCAAACCAAGCACTTTTGCCAGCAAGGCTAGGGAGGTGTAATGCTTATAATCTCCAAAACGCCAGAACTGAAAGGTATCGATGAGCGGATTGTCCCATGGCTTGACTCCCTGTACATTCAAGCAATCCGGAATCGGCAATCCATGAATCAACAACCTTCTGCAAATAAATGGAATATCAAATTCCCTGATGTTGTGGCCTGCTAACCTCCAGCCTTTGGAGGGCAGCCGCTCCAATGCCGCCAAAAACTTTTTAAGGAGAATCAGTTCATTGGTATCATAGAACAACTGCGTATCCACTGATAATTTGGATTCCACACTGCATTTTCCCAAACCAATGCAAACAATTCTTCCAAACTCTGCCAAAACACCTGCCCGCTTGGAGTAAAAAGAGGCGGCATTATCGGAATCAGTTAGTTGTCCTTTTATTTTCTCATACCAGAGTAGTTGCCAGGAAACTTCCATTGAATCAAAATCAGGAAATGCGGAAGCGGTTTCAATATCGATGACCAAGGTATTTTCTAGCAAAGATTTTCTCATATAAAAAAGCGGTTGAGCAAAGCAACCATCATTGACAAAGTCCGCCAATGGAAAAAGACAGCCTTTGATCAAGAAAATCCTCCGACCCACCGGAGGGATCCTTACCTTTAATAGATTAAAAAATCTTTATGATACGCAAAAAACTATTTGCCCTTGTATTGATTGTGTTGCACGCACAAGCCTTTGCCTCAAAGGCAACAGATACTAGTTTCGCAGAAACGCCCATTATACTTCATACCCCTACCGGAAGCATTTTTGGAACCATGACCCTTCCCCAATACTTTTCAAAAGGGCCAGTGGTGTTGATCATCGCCGGTTCAGGGCCAACAGACCGAAACGGAAACAACCCGATGATGAAGAACAACAGTCTGATGCAGATGGCCCATGGGTTGGCACAGGCAGGCATCGCCTCTATTCGATTTGACAAAAGAGGCATAGCGGGCAGTCAATCGGCCATGACCAAAGAAGAAGACCTTCGCTTTGAAGACTATGTAATGGATGTAGCCAACTGGATTCGTTTGTTGCGCAAAGACAATCGATTCACCCAAATCACTGTTGCGGGACACAGCGAAGGATCCTTGATTGGTATGCTGGCAGCCAAAGGGCTTGCTGATCGATACATCTCCCTGTCAGGGGCAGGAAAATCAGCAGGCAGTTTGATTCGGGAGCAACTTGCCGGTCAACCACAGCAAATCAAAGACATTGCCTTCCCCATTCTTGATAGTCTAGAAAACGGTCAACCCGTCCGCAATGTAAACTTGATGCTCTATTCTCTCTTCCGACCCAGCGTACAACCTTATTTAATCAGCTGGTTCAAATACCACCCGGCTGAAGAAATTAAAAAATTAACCATCCCCGTTCTGATCCTACAGGGAGACAATGACATACAGGTTTCCGTTCAGGATGCCCGTCTATTGGCTGCAGCCAAACCCACTGCTTCATTTGTGGTGATCAAAAAAATGAACCATATCTTGAAAATCGTTTCCGATAATAAAAATGACAACATCGAAAGCTATAACGATGTCACCATCCCGATTTCAACCGAGCTATTGACCGCCATGATAGAATTCATCAAAAAATAATCGAACTTCCTCAAACAATGAATCATATAAAAAAAGTCCTGTTCAATGAACAGGACTTTTTTTATATAGACAAGCAGATCGATTATTCGTCTACTTTCATTTTACCTTTTGACTTAGCAATTACCTCTTCTGCAACGTTGGTTGGAGCAGGAGCGTAATGGCTGAATTCCATGGTAGAAGTTGCACGGCCGCTGGACAATGAACGCAATTGGGTTACGTAACCAAACATTTCGCTCAAAGGCACTTTTGCTTTGATTACCTGTACACCATGCTTGCTATCCATACCTTCCAACATACCACGACGACGGTTTAAGTCACCCGTCACATCTCCCATGTATTGGTCGGGTGTCAACACTTCCACTTTCATGATGGGCTCCAATAATACAGGCTTCGCTTTGCGTCCTGCTTCACGGAAACCTTGCTTCGCACACAATTCAAATGAAATGGCATCAGAATCCACATCATGGTAGCTACCATCAAAAATTCTAACCTTCATATCAACGATTGGGTACCCTGCAAGCACACCCGAAGTCATACTAGAAGTAAACCCTTTGATGATAGGCGCAATGAATTCCTTGGGGATGCTTCCTCCAAAAATTTCATTGACAAACTGCATACCTCCCAACGGATTCTCTTTCAACCATGCTTCATCAGCTGGCCC
>CAZCCN010000132.1:3160-4474 GCA_964497085.1 uncultured Ferruginibacter sp. | reverse complement strand
TGGAAAGCAGGAGGATGCCTTTGGCCCAAATGGGCAATCCTGGAGCCTGGGCAATGCCAACCAGTTGTTGTTCAACAAACGCACTTACTTTATCGATTTGAATCAGTACCGTAATGCCAATGAAGATGAGGTAGCAAAAGAAATCAAAACTTCTTTCAACGATGATGGTGCCAAAAAGTTTGTCTGATTGCAATTTTTCATATTTGGCTAGAATGGTGCACTTCAGGATTTCGCCCAGTCTTGGAATGGCTGCATTCGCCAAATAACCAATCATGGTGACAGAAAAGACATTTTTAAGGGAAGGCTGATAGCCCAGAGGCTCCATCAGGAGTTTCCATCGCATGGAACGGCTAATATGACTCAGAATGCTCAAGATGGCTACGGGAACCACATACCAATAATTGGCATGCTGCAAAGCGGCATAGAACTCTGTTTGGTCGGCCGAAGACATTGACTTGAGTTGCCACCAAACCAAAAAAAGACCACCGCCTAAAAAGAAAACATATTGTAATATGGAGAGGATTCTTTTTTGCATTTGCAGCTCAAGTTACAAATCGTTTCTTAAATACAATCAATCGCTTGCATGATCATGCAACAATCATGTTGTCAATGAGTCGAATGTCGCCGATGCTGGCTGCAACCAGCCCAATCACGGTGGACTGCCCGTCCCAATCAACAATCGGCTCGAGATGTTCGCTGGTGAGTGCTACATAATCAACTTTCAATCCATTGGCTTGGAGGAACGATGTAGCTTCTGTTAACAATAAGGTGAGGTTTCCGGGTTGAATGTTTTTTTTGATCAAGCGCAACGCTTCAATCAAGCAAACTGCTTTTTCTCTTTCAGCTGGATGGAGCCGAATGTTTCTGCTGCTCATGGCCAAACCGTCTTGTTCCCTAATGGTTTCACCGGTATGTATGATGACAGGATTTGATTTGTATCGAACCAATTCCTGGATGACCATGCATTGTTGGTAATCTTTTCTGCCCAAATACAAATCTGTGCAAGGGATGATGGTCAGTAAACGGTCTACTACCTGGCACACGCCTTGAAAATGTCCGGGCCTGTGTTTCCCTTCCAATATCTTTTCAAGTTCGCCCAATGGATATTGTTCTTTTTGAAATCCGGGGGGATAAATCTCTGCAGCGCTCGGAAGAAACAATACATCGCAACCTGCCGCTTCAAGCAACAAGATATCCTGCTCGATGGTATTGGGGTATTTTTCAAAGTCGGAAGGATTATTGAATTGGGTGGGGTTGACAAAAATGCTGCAAATCGTCTGTTCGCAATCCCTTTTACTTTGTTGGATCAGGGAC
>CAZCCN010000132.1:0-3140 GCA_964497085.1 uncultured Ferruginibacter sp. | reverse complement strand
GTCCGGCATGCAGGGCACCCATGGTCGGGACAAAGCCTATTTTCTGCCCCATTTTTCGTTGAGAATCAACGATGGCGGACATGTTGTTCGCAAGTCTGCATATCTGCATAAGGGTTCTGTTTGCGTGTCAAAAGCCTGTTCTACTGCTAAATTCAATAAAATATCAGTACCTTTGCGCACCGTTAAGAATATTCCGCATCTAACCAAGTACAAATGTCTACAAAGAAAAGAATATTATTCATAGCAAACGAAATGTCGCCCTATTTGGAGTTGACAGAATTTGCAGAGATTGTTAACAAACTTGCGGTGTTATCCAACGACAACAACCTGGAAGTTAGATGCATTATGCCCCGTTTTGGTGTCATCAACGAAAGAAGGCATCGTTTGCACGAGGTAGTCCGTTTGTCTGGTATCAATGTTACCATCAACAACGACGATTATCCATTGGTGATCAAAGTGGCTTCTCTGCCCAATGCAAGATTACAAGTATACTTTCTGGATAACGAAGATTTCTTTAAACGCAAATCCGTTTTCAATGATGAGCAAGACAAGTGGTTTGACGACAATGGGCTGAGAACAGTATTGTTCTGCAAAGGCGCGTTGGAAACAGTTAAAAAATTCGGTTGGCCTCCCGATATCATTCATTGCAGCGGCTGGATGACAGGGTTGATTCCCATGTTCATCAAAACCGCTTACAAAAAAGAGCCCATCTTCAGCAACAGCAAAGTGGTATTCACCATTGGTCACAATACCTTTAAAGAAAAATTAGGGGCTGATTTTTTCAAATTGGCCACCATCCACGAGAACATTACCAAGAAAGAATTGGAATGTTTCAAAGACAACAACAACCTGGCTATGTTCAGGGGTGGCGCGAGCTATGCCGATGCCATCACTTTCGGCGATGAGCAGGTGGATAAGAAATTGGTGGAAGAATTTTCAAAAGTGAAAGGCAAGAAAGTGCTTAAATACAATGCAGAAAGTGATTTAACAGACTATTTGCAATTATATGGCGATCTTTCCAAGTAAATAAACATCCAGACTAAACTATATTCTGTGCACAGAAAAGCTTCTTTTTTTGCTACGTTCTTCAGTGTTTCCCTTCTTTTTTTATTCTTGTACAGTTGTACCAAGTTAGATACGACCAGCATTGGGGGAGACTTGATACCCGAAGTCGATAACATCAATACTTTTGCCGATACCTTGGATGTATACACCACACAAGGTGTATTTGAGGGCATTTACAAAGACACCACCAAGCTCAGTTATGCAGAGAATTATGCCATTGGTAAAATAAACGACCCCTTGATGGGTGCCACCAATGCGTCTCTTTACCTGCAGTTAAAGCCTGCATTCTATCCTTTTTTCATTGGTAAGATAGCCAAGGATACCATTGTACAGGCAGATTCTGTGGTACTTTGCTTGAGTTACAAAGCTTTTTGGGGGGACACATTACAGCCCTTGCAGCTCCAGGCCTTTGAAGTGGACCCCAATGCAGGAGGTCTATGGGATTCTGCCTATGCCAAACGGGATATTAATTATGCACCCATTCTGCGCAATTCCATTAGCTCCATCCAGTCATTTGACCTGCGCAACATGAGCAAATATGTGAAAGTGGGCAAGACAGATTCAGTCAACAATCAAATCAGAATCAAGCTTTCCGACACCTATAGAAATTATTTTTTTGGAGGCGATACCATCCCTACCAGCAACAACGCATTTAGAAACGATTCTTTGTTCCGCCGCTACATCAATGGCTTCGCAGTGGTTGCCTCTGGAGGGAATGCACTGGCATATGTTGATTTGCTTGATGCTACCACGCGACTGGAATTCCATTACAAAAGAAAAAATGGCGGCGCGGTAGATACCACCTATAGTAATTTATATTTCAATGTGGGCTTGAATGGGGAAGTGGTGCGTTGGGGGGCTGTGGCCAATAAAGTGACACGTACCCGCAATCCTTTGCCTAATGGCAACCAGGAATTGTACCTGCAAACCAACCCGGGTACCTTTGCCAATTTGTACATTCAAGGATTGAGTTCATTGACCAACCGGATTGTTCACCGAGCAGAACTTCAGGTAACACAAATACCGGACCCTTCCACTGATAAAGTGTTCTCCCCGCCATTATACATGTATATGGATTTGGTAGATTCGGGCACCAATAAATGGAAGCCGATATATTTCGATCTGAATCCCAGCACTTTTTATGATCCGGACAATAAAACCCCAGGCTATCCATATTTCCCTTACAATGGAAATGTAGATGTCAACTATTTTGGAGGCTACTACAAAGAGAAAACGGACATAGCCGGCACCAGGGGTTATTACAATTTCAATATTACCCGGTATGTGCAACAGATGGCCACCAAACATACCACCAATTACCAGATGCGGATGTTCCCTGCCAACAATTTCAGCTATCCTCAGTATGGACCCGTTTCCATTCCCTATAAAAACCCCATTGCGTATGGTCGGGTAAAAGTGGGTGGCGGCAATCATCCCAATCCTACCTACAAAATGCGGTTGCGGATTATTTATTCAAAGATTCCATAACGTAAACAAACAATATCTTCACAAAGCCCTTTTGAGTATCAGAAGGGCTTTGTTGTTTCATAAGTCAACCCTTATCTTTGCAATCATAAAATTTAACTATGCCATATTTATTTACATCTGAATCAGTTAGCGAAGGTCACCCAGACAAAGTGGCCGATCAAATCAGTGATGCCCTCATTGATCACTTTTTAGCATTTGATCCCTCTAGTAAAGTTGCTTGTGAAACGTTGGTGACAACCGGTCAGGTGGTGTTGGCTGGTGAAGTGAAAAGCAAATCATATTTAGATGTGCAAGAAATTGCTCGCGGTGTGATCCGTAAGATTGGATATACCAAAAGCGAATACATGTTTGAAGCCAATTCTTGTGGCATTCTTTCGGCCATTCATGAACAATCGGGCGATATCAACCAAGGAGTAGACCGCAAGAAGAAAGAAGAACAAGGTGCGGGCGATCAAGGGATGATGTTTGGATATGCCACCAACGAAACAGCCGATTATATGCCACTGGCCTTGAATCTTGCCCATAAATTGTTAGAAGAGTTGGCCGTGTTGAGAAGAGAAAACAAACAAATCAAGTATCTAAGACCA
>CAZCCN010000131.1:4164-4522 GCA_964497085.1 uncultured Ferruginibacter sp. | reverse complement strand
GTGGTCTTTGGTGTATTTTAATTCTGCAGGAAAATTCATTTTGTGTAATTGTACTGTTTGTAAAGTGATTGCAATTTAGATGAAAATTTATTTTTTTTGGTATAAATTATTTTAACAGGTCCGTGTCAGTAAAAAATAATAAGTTAGCAAATAATCGCATAAGCGCAATACCATCCAATTGTATCCTTTAGATTACAGCAAAAAAGTATAAGTTTGAACGTATACAAAACAAAAAACAGCATGAAAGCATTCTTATTCAGCCTTTTATTGACCATAGGAATTGTTGGTTTCACCTGGGCTCAAAGTGCCAGTTCATTGAATACCAAAATCGAAGAGATTGTTCCATGCACATATGATG
>CAZCCN010000131.1:0-4136 GCA_964497085.1 uncultured Ferruginibacter sp. | reverse complement strand
TTCAGACTTTCAAGAAGGATTGGGTTTGGTAAGAGTCAAATTCCAATACGGCTTTATTGACAAAACAGGAAAAGAGGTAATCCCTTGCAAATATTTTATGGCCTTTCCCTTTTCTGAGGGACTGGCAAGGGTTTCGAAAGGCAAGGAGGGCTTTATTGATAAAACAGGTAAGGAAGTTATTTCTTGCCAATATAATACTGTCCTAGACTTTCACGAAGGAATGACGGCAGTTAAATTAGATGGCAAATGGGGCTTTATCGACAAATCAGGCAAGCAGGTAATTCCCTGCAAATACAGTACTGCCTATCGTTTCCAGGAAGGAATGGCGGCAGTCGAATTAGATGATAAATGGGGCTTTATCGACAAAACAGGAAAGCAGGTGATACCCTGCAAATATGATTATTATTCAGATTTCAATGAAGGACTGGCTTTGGTCGTATTAAAAGATAAGTTCGGTTTTATTGATAAAACAGGTAGGGAGATAACCGGTTTCAAGTATGACTATCCTACTAAATCATTTCATGAAGATATGGCGGCCGTAAAATTAAATGGCAAATGGGGCTTTATTGATAAAACAGGGAAAGAAGTAATTCCTTGCGAGTATTATTGGGCCACAGACTTTCACGAAGGTTTGGCAAAGGTGGGAGAGGGTCGATACATTGATAAGAAAGGAAAAATCGTTATCGAATTAAAATGCGTGACTTCTTCAGACTTTAAGGAAGGATTGGCTCTTGTCCATTTGCCTGGTGATCAGAATAAATTTATTTTCATAGATAAAACCGGAAAGCAAGCTATTCCTGACTCTTATTACGATGTAAATGGCGGGTTTAAAGAAGGAAAGGTATTGGTTAAACCAACACCCGCCCAAAATTGGGTATTTATAGACAAAACAGGAAAGGAAGTTTTTACCTCAAACTATCAACGAGTAGGCGATTTTCATGAAGGAATGGCCGTAACGTTGGTAAATCAAGATTTTATGGGTCATGGTGGCAAATACGGATATGTAGGCTACCGTAGTAAACCTGAGTAGATTATTTTACGGCAGGAGAAGTTTTTACAATTTCCATTTTCATGTGAATATCACCCAAAGGCCTGTCGTAGCCATTTCTTGGGGCGTTGGCAATTTTATCAATCACCTCCAGTCCGCTGATGACTTCTCCAAACACCGTGTACTCCATATCTAAAAAAGGTGTGCCGCCAATGGTTTGGTAAAGCTTTCGTTGTTCGGCCGTGTATCGAATGCCCTTTTGTTGTTCAATCATGTTCAATTCTTGCTCACTATATTTTTTTCCTTGTACAATATAAAATTGACAGGCACTGCTGGCTTTAGCCGGGTTGCCATCTCTGGCAGCCGCCACACTTCCATCTTGGTGAATGATGTTCGGATTGAATTCAGCAGGGATGCGCTGCATGTCGCTGCCTCCCATACCCAGCATTGTGCCGGGAGCTGCCTGCTTGCTCATAGGATCGCCACCCTGTATCATAAACTGAGGAATCACTCTGTGAAACAACAAGCTGTCATAAAATCCTTGTGTCACCAGTTTGATGAAGTTGTCTTTGTGCAATGGCGTGGCGTCATAGAGGATCACCACCACCACACCCGAGTCGGTAACAATTTTTACAGTTGTTGCTGCATCCAAAGTCGCTTTTTTGTTTTGGGCGAGACCCGTCACAGTCAAAAGGCATACAAAACAAAGGGCTGTCAGAAATCTATATATTTTCATTGGTTGAATGGGTAAGCTTATATAAAATTTTGTGTTTGAAAATAGAGCAAAGCGTGGTCTTTCAGAAAATTTTCTTGTTCAATCAAACCCAGCTCGGGCAGTGGTTTCAACTGGGTAAAATGCGGCCATCCTTCCTCATCGTGTCCATCATGAACATAATACCCGCTTGCCGATAGGATCGTGCAAACAGCAATGTGCATGAGGTCCTGCTTTTGTTCCTTGCTGAAATCCTGGGGTCCCTGACCCAATTCCTGTACACCTATGATCATCAATATGCCATTCATATCCGGCTTGATACCGAACTTTTCTTTCAGCTTTATCCGCAATTTCAACCACCTAACCTGCAAATCTTCTTCCGTATGTTGCATAAGGCAAATGTAAGTAATAAGCATTTCCCGATTATCTTTGCCAAGTCAATCATCTCTTAAATTTATAGAATCCAGATGTTACAGGTATCATTCATTCGTCAAAACCCGGCCCTTGTGAAGGAAAGACTGGCCATTCGAAACTTTGCCAACACCGGTTTGGTAGACAATATCCTGGCCATTGATGAAGACGTAAGAAAGACCAAACTCGCAACCGAAAGCCTGCAAGCTTCCATCAATGCGGCTTCCAAAGAAATTGGTCAGCTCATGGCCAAAGGAGATAAGGATACCGCAGAAGCGAGGAAACAGGAAGTAGCGGCACTTAAAAATGAATTGGCGGATAAAACAAAATCCCTGACAACCCTCGAAGAGACCTTCACGCAAAATATCCTGCTCTTACCCAATCTGCCTCACACGAGTGTTCCGGCCGGAAAATCAGCCGAAGACAATGAAGTGGTGAGAACAGGCGGCGCCATGCCTTCATTGGCAGCAACGGCCAAGCCCCATTGGGATTTAATCAAACAATACGATTTGATTGATTTTGAAACCGGCGCTAAATTGGCTGGCAGCGGCTTTCCGGTTTACAAAGGAAAGGGTGCCAAACTGCAGCGCTCTCTCATTCAGTTTTTTTTAGACTACAATACTGCGGCCGGCTATACTGAATATACGCCCCCTTTGATGGTGAACGAAGCCACCGCTTACGGCACCGGACAATTGCCCGACAAAGAGGGTCAGATGTATCATGTAACAGCCGATGGTTTATACTTGATTCCAACCGCCGAGGTTCCTGTGACCAATGTGTACAGCAATGAAATAGTCAAGGATGCCGACATTCCTGTAAAGATGACTGCCTATACGCCTTGCTTTAGAAGGGAAGCGGGTAGTTTCGGGAGCGATGTTCGTGGCTTGAACCGAGTGCATCAGTTTGACAAAGTGGAAATCATCCAGTTGGTCCATCCGCAACAAAGCTATATGGTATTGGAAGAAATGGTCAGGCATGTAGAGCACTTGTTGCAATTGCTTGAATTGCCTTATCGTATCCTTCGTTTATGCGGAGGCGATATGGGCTTTACCTCCGCCTTGACGTATGATTTTGAAGTGTTCAGTGCTGCCCAGCAAAAGTGGCTGGAAGTGAGTTCTGTCAGCAATTTTGAAACCTTTCAGACCAACCGAATGAAAATTCGATACAAAGATGAAGCAGGCAAAACCCAACTGTTGCACTCTTTGAATGGCTCTTCCCTGGCCTTGCCCAGAATCATGGCGGCGTTATTGGAAAACAATCAAACGCAAAATGGCATTCGTTTGCCAAAAGCCCTGCATACTTATGTGGGCATGGAAACCATCGATTAATCATCATTTTATCAAAGCCTCTTTTTTTCCCATGAAGCGAATCTTCTCTATTTCCCTGATCCTTTTGGCCGCATGCAGTCAAAAGACTGCACCTACTGCTGCGATTGTTCCTGAAAAAGCCCGGGAAGCGGTGGTGACCAATGTGGTGGAAGGACAAAAAATTTATCAAGCCAATTGCGGTCGTTGCCATGAGTTACCCATTCCGGCCGCACTGCCTCAACGGGAATGGAAACCCATCATGGAGCGGATGTGCAGAAAAGCAAGATTATCAGAAGTGGAAAAAATTCATGCTACGGCCTATGTGTTGGCCAATGCCAAAGCTACATCTTTGTTGCAGCAGTAAACGCTTTGACTCTTTTATTCATTACATAAAACCACAAGGGTGGCACCAAAGAGAGCAGCATGCTGCCGGGGTATCCGGTGGGCAATTGGGGTGCATCGGGATGGTGTTGCAGCACTTGGTATTTTTTACTAGCCAGGTAATGGTGATCGCTGTGTCGACTCAATTCAAACAACATGATTCTTCCTATCGGATGATTGCTGTTCCAGCTGTGGATGGGTAAGGTTCTTTCATAGATGCCTTCAGCGGATTTCTTTCTGACCAAGCCATAATGTTCAATATAATTAACAGTTTCCAGCAACAAAACGCCAATCAACGCGGCGGTTAAGAAGTAGAGCGTAATGGTGCCTCCGAATA
>CAZCCN010000130.1:1729-4629 GCA_964497085.1 uncultured Ferruginibacter sp. | reverse complement strand
ATGATGTATTCAGCCACCAGACCGGCATGCCAACTGGTGCCGCAAGCCAGGATCATGATTCTATTGGCATTCATTAGTTCATGTACATGCTGATCAATGCCCCCCATTTTAATGGACATTTCCTTGGTGTCCAGTCTTCCGCGTAAGCAGTCGTAAATAGTGCTGGGCTGTTCAAAAATTTCTTTCAGCATGAAATGATCATACCCTCCCTTTTCAATGGCCGCCAACTCCATGTCCAATTTGGTCACGTAGGGAGTAACTTTTTCATTGCCCAGGTTTTTTAAAATCAATTCATCTGGCTTCACGATGGCCAATTCGTAATCATTCACATACACCACCTCTTTGGTATATTCGATAATAGGAGAGGCGTCACTTGCTAAAAAATGTTCTCCTTTGCCGATGCCAATCACCAATGGGCTGCCTTTTCTGGCTGCAATGATGGTGTCTGGATTGTCTTGTTCAATCAGTAAAATACAATAAGCACCAGTCACCCTTTTGAGTGCAATGCGTAAGGCTTCTTCCAAACTGCATTGATCATTGTTTTTTTGGATGTCTTCAATGAAATTCAATAATACTTCCGTATCGGTATCGCTGGTAAACTGGTATCCTTTTTTGACAAGGTCTTGCTTGAGTTGGGCATAGTTTTCAATGATGCCATTGTGAATCATGGCCAATTTACCACTGGCTGAAGAATGGGGATGCGCATTTCGATCGCTGGGTTCTCCATGTGTCGCCCAACGGGTGTGGCCAATGCCAATGGTGGCATCTATTTCTCTGCCAATCATGGCCTCTTCCAGATCGGCCACTCTTCCCTTCTTTTTGTATACATTCATCTTTCCGTCTTTCAACAGGGCTACACCGCTGCTGTCGTATCCCCGGTATTCAAGCCTTTTCAGGCCTTTTAAGATAACAGGGTAGGCTTGTCTGGATCCGGTGTAACCAACAATTCCGCACATAGTATAAATGTTTAATAATGCTTAGCTAAAGTCCTGCAATTTAATGAATTTGTCGCCAAATGCAGCTGATGCTGATCGGGTGGAATCTCCTACAAGAGGGCTCCTTTGAGAAAGAAATAGGCTACTGAAAAGTAGATGACAATACCCGTTACATCTACCAGGGTCGCCACAAAGGGGGCAGAAGAGGCAGCAGGGTCCAATTTGAGTCTTTTGAGCATGATCGGGAGCATTGAACCAATCAAACTGCCCCAGAGTACAATGGCCATCAGCGAGAAGAAAATCGTAAGGCCCAGCAACTGCCAGTGTTCACCGTAATCGAAAATATGGAGGTTCTGCCAGATGGTGATTCGGACCAGTCCGATGGCACCTAGAATGGTACCCAACAATACCCCGGTGATCAATTCCCGGCGCATCACGCGCCACCAATCGGCAATGGTCAATTCGCCCAACGCCATGGCTTGAATAATGAGGGTGGATGCTTGCGATCCGCTGTTGCCGCCACTGCTCATGATCAAGGGTATGAACAAGGCTAGCACCGTCGCCACTTCAATTTCGTGTTGAAAATATTGCATGGCTGAGGCGGTCAGCATCTCACTTAAAAACAAGATAACGAGCCAGCTCGCTCTTTTCTTCAACAACTTGAATATGCTGATGTCCAGATAGGGTTCATCCAATGCCTCGGTACCACCAATCTTCTGAATATCCTCGCTGAATTCTTCATTGGCAATCCACAAAACGTCGTCAATCGTGATGATGCCCAACAGGATATTTTGATTGTCGGTAACTGGAAGGGCTACCCGATTATTCATCTTAAACACTTCGTTGGCAATCTCCTGGTCGTCGTTGGCGTTGAGTGCAATGAATCGTTCATCCATCAGTTCGCTCACTTTTACGTCGGGCGCGGCAAGAATGATTTCGCGAATACGAATATCGTCCAGCAGTTCACCTTTGTAATTGATTACATAGATCACGTCAATCGTTTCGCTATTGGTACCAAAACGACGAATGGTTTCAATGACTTCTTTTACGGTATTGTATTCGTATACATACACATAATCGGGGTTCATCAAACGACCCACACTGTTTTCAGGGTAACCCAGCAGTTCTAATGTAATTTTTCGTTCTTCCGGATCCAATGTTTTGATGAGCTCTCTCACCACATTGTTGGGCAGCATTTCCAGAAAGGCCACCCGGTCATCGGCAGGAAGTTCATTTAAGAGTTCAGCCGATTTGAAAGGTGGAAGGTCTTCAATGATTCTTTTCTGTTCGCCCGCATCCAGGATCTTGAACACGCTGGCTGCCCGGTGAATGGAAAGGTGAGAAATGATCTGGGATTCGTAATCGGGATTGTCATACACCAAATTGGCGACATCACTGATGTTCTGGTCGTTCAAAAAGACCTGAATACTCAACTTATCCTCTGAAGAAATGATTTCTTCAAATTGTTGTTGGAGGGTGATATCATCCATTTCTAATGCCATCTATAGAAGGATTGGGTCATTGGTGAATAAATACAGCTATTTTGCTATTTTCGCTAGGCGTTGCAAAATTAACCTTTTCTTTTCTTAAATCATGATTAATCCTGCCTTATATATAGCCCTGACGCCCGATAAAGGCAGGGGTGTGTTTGCAGCGGATACAATTGAAGCGGGGATAGTGATAGAGGTTTCTCCTGTCATTGCCATGCCTTCCAATGATCGGGCGCATCTGGACAAGACCTTGCTGCACGATTATATTTTTGAATGGGGACCAACGAAAGAAGCATGTTGCATGGCACTGGGGTACATTCCGATCTACAACCATAGCTATGCCAGCAATTGTGAATATTTCATGGATTTTGACACCGATTCCATTTTTGTAAAAACAGTACGAGCCATCTCAGCAGGAGAGGAGCTGACCATCAATTACAACGGAGATTGGAATGATCAGACCAAAGTGTGGTTT
>CAZCCN010000130.1:0-1665 GCA_964497085.1 uncultured Ferruginibacter sp. | reverse complement strand
ATGTTTATTTTTTGAGACGCCTGCCTGCCGGCAGGTTAAGTCGTTTAGCTAAACAAAAGTTCTCAACATCTAAACAACTCAACACCTAAACAGTATTTTACTTCTTCGCAAAATCCCTTCTGATAATATTCAATGCTGCGCCCTCTTTGAACCATTCAATTTGTTGTTCATTGTAAGAGTGATTCACAGCAATTTCATCCTGGCTGCCATCGCTATGGTGCAAAACCATTTTTAATTTTTGATTGGGCGCAAATTGGGTCAGTCCGATAATATCAATGCTATCGTCTTCTCTGAATTTCTCATAATCTGCTTTGTCATCAAACGTCAGCGCCAGCATGCCTTGTTTTTTCAGGTTGGTTTCGTGAATGCGTGCAAATGATTTCACCAGTACGGCGCGAACGCCCAAGTGACGCGGCTCCATGGCAGCATGTTCACGAGAGGAGCCTTCGCCATAATTTTCGTCGCCTACCACGATGCTGCCAATGCCAGCGGCTTTGTAAGCACGTTGTGTACCCGGAACGGTGCCGTATTCGCCGGTCAATTGATTTTTTACAGAGTCTGTTTTGTCATTGAAATAATTCACGGCGCCAATCAATAGGTTGTTGCTGATGTTGTCCAAGTGACCACGGAATTTCAACCAGGGTCCTGCCATGGAAATATGATCGGTGGTGCATTTTCCTTTTGCCTTGATGAGCAGTTTCAGGCCTTTCAAGTCGGTTCCTTCCCAAGTGGCAAAGGGTTCCAAAATTTGAAGGCGCTTGCTATCGGGTGATACCTTAACCTGAACCTGGCTTCCATCAGCAGCCGGGGCCTGATAACCTGCATCCTCCACGGCAAAACCTTTTGCAGGCAATTCATCGCCGCTGGGCGGATCCAACTTTACTTGTTCGCCTTTGTTATTGGTGAGCGTATCGGTCAGGGGATTAAAATTCAAATCTCCCGCAATGGCCATGGCGGTAACGATTTCAGGGGAGCCTACAAAAGCAAAAGTATTGGGATTGCCATCCGCTCTTTTAGCGAAATTCCGGTTGAAACTATGAACGATGGTATTTCTTTCTGCTTTTTCAGCACCTACTCTTGCCCACATGCCAATACAAGGCCCACAAGCGTTTGCAAATACAGTTGCCCCAATTTTGTCAAACACTTCCAAAAATCCGTCTCTTTCAATCGTATATCGAACCTGTTCAGATCCAGGTGTGATGGTGAAAGCAGCATTCAATGTCAATCCTTTTGTTGCCACTTGTTTGGCCAAGCTAACCGCTCTGCTGATGTCTTCGTAAGAGGAGTTGGTACAGCTGCCAATCAAGCCCACTTCAATTTTAGTAGGCCAGTTGTTTGCAGCGGCCGCTTCTTTCATTTTAGAAATAGGAGTGGCCAAATCGGGTGTAAACGGACCGTTCAAATGCGGCTCCAGTTCACTGAGGTTGATCTCAATAACTTGATCAAAGTATTTTGATGGGTTCGCATATACGTCAGCGTCACCTGTTAAGTGTTCTTTGATTCCATCCGCCATTGCAGCAATTTCTGCACGACCGGTTGCTTGCAAGTAACGGCTCATGCTTGCATCGTAACCAAAAGTGGAAGTGGTGGCGCCAATTTCAGCACCCATGTTACAGATGGTTCCTTTTCCGGTACAGCTCATGCTCTCCGCACCTTCGCCAAAAT
>CAZCCN010000129.1:0-4676 GCA_964497085.1 uncultured Ferruginibacter sp. | reverse complement strand
GCGCAATCCGCGTGGTGATCACTTTGGTTTTTCCACTTCCTGCCCCGGCAATAATCATGATGGGACCATCTTTGTGCAGGACCGCCTCTCTCTGGGGATCATTCAATTCATCTAAATATGCAGCCATGACGCAAAGGTACGAATCACTTCTATAATGTACTAAATAAATTAGTATTCGCGCTTAGATACCCGATGCTGTTTCCGTTGGATTGGAAACGACGGATATTGAAAAAAAATCAATGGCTTAAAATGCGCTATTTTTACCTGCCAAATCAACGCATGCAACCCATTCTTGAATCCATACGGTCTTTATTTGCTGATTACAGTCCTGGTCCTGTCGAAAGGATAGAAAAGATTCCCCAAAGTGGCAGTGACCGAATGTACTTCAGGATTTGGGGCACAGATCAAACGCAATTCATTGCAACCGTCAACCAGCACATCGCCGAAAACCATACTTTTTTGTATTTCAGCAGGCATTTCAAACAAATTGGTGCACCCGTTCCGGCCATATTCGCAGTGAATGCGGATAGCAGTATCTACATACAGGAAGATGTGGGCAGTCATTCTTTGTTGAACGAACTGGAACAACATGGACACACTCCGGAGGTGATGGACTTGTTTAAAAAAAGCCTGCAAGGATTGGCCCATTTGCAAATCAAGGGCGACAAAGGACTGGATTATGCCAAATGCATCACCAGCAAAGAATTCGGACAGCAAGCGATCCTGAGCGATTTGCTGTATTTTAAATATTATTTTTTAGACACCTTACAGATTCCATACGATAAGGAAAAGCTGCTGCAAGATTTTGAATCCCTTAGCCACTATCTCGCATCGGTGGAACATTCCTATTTCATGTTCCGTGATTTTCAAAGCAGGAACATCATGGTTACCAATGGCACGGTACATTTCATCGATTACCAGGGAGGCATGAAGGGCGCTTTGCAATACGATGTCGCCTCCTTGCTTTGGCAAGCCAAGGCCGAATTGAACGATGAGTGGAAAAACACTTTGCTCGACTTTTACATGGATTGTGTGGAGCAACTGTTGGAAAAACCCCTCGACCGATCGAAGTTCATCAACCAATACAATGGGTATGTATTGATCCGATTGTTGCAGGTATTAGGAGCATATGGCTTTCGGGGATTGTTCGAAAGAAAAGCGCATTTCTTAAGCAGTATTCCGCTGGCACTGAAAAACCTGCAATGGTTTCTTCAACATAAAAAAATAGGCGTCGACTGTCCTGTTTTTGAACAACTGCTTTCCAAGGTAGTGGAAGACGCTACCATCCAGCGATTTGAAACCACCAAAGCCACTGCCGAAACGCCCTTGGTGGTGACCATCAATAGTTTTTCCTATATACAAAATGGATACCCTGCCAGTCAATCCCAAAATGGAGGTGGTTTCGTATTTGATTGCAGGGGACTTCTGAATCCAGGACGGGTGGAAGCATACAAAAAACAATCAGGTCTGGACAAACCGGTGAAAGATTTTCTGGAGCAGCAAACCCACATGCCTGATTTTTTAAACAGCGTTTTTGACATCGTGGATATTTCTGTAGAAGATTACATCAAAAGAGGATTCGAAAGCTTGGAGGTGAATTTTGGTTGCACCGGCGGACAACACCGAAGTGTATACGCGGCCGAGGCGCTCAACAGACACCTGAAAAATAAGTTTTCGGTACGCACCCGATTGGCTCACCTGAACAAAGAAAAATGGGTAAAATGAAAGCAATGATTTTTGCGGCAGGTTTGGGCACTCGATTCAAACCGTGGACCGATCATCATCCCAAAGCCCTTGCCATTGTCAACCACAAATCCCTGCTGCAACGAAACATTGAATACCTGCAATCATTCGGCATTACAGAAGTGGTGGTGAATGTCCATCATTTTGCCGACCAGTTAATCGAGGCCATTGAAACAAACCAGGGATGGGGCAGCAAGGTGTTGATCAGCGATGAAAGACACGAAGTGCTGGAAACGGGTGGCGGATTGATGAAAGCTGCTGAACTGTTGCAATCGAATGAACCTTTTCTCACCATCAATGCAGATATATTAACCAACTTGGACCTTCATCAAATCACTGCGTTTCATGCAAGCAGCCATGCGCTGGTAACGTTGAGTGTTACCAATAGGCAAGCGTCTCGTCATTTCTTGTTCGATGAAGCCAATCGGCTTTGTGGTTGGGAGAACAATCAAACAGGTGAACAAAAAATCTCCATCGCCCATACACCCCTGCATCCGATGGGATATACTTGTGTGGCTGTTTTCAACCCGAGGATATTTGAGCTGGTGCCATCAACAGGAAAATTCTCACTGACCGAAACTTATTTGCAACTGGCAGCTGAACACCTGATTCTTGGATACGATCACAGTGGAGACACCTTCATAGACGTAGGCAAACCGGAAAGCGTAGCCATTGCAGAAACGCTGTTTCCCTAGAACTTTATTGGTTTTAGTACAAGATTATTTCTTTTCGAACAGTTCTTTTCGGTCTACTTTATGTACTTCGGTACCATTTTTCAACTTCTTGCTGACCACATCGTAAGGGCCTGTGACCACTTCTTCTCCTTCTTTCAATCCTTCAATGATTTCAATGTAGTTGATGTCTTGGATACCCGTTTTCACTTTTACTTTTTTCACCTTACCATCTTTGTCTGCCACAAATACCACCACTTCCAAATCGTCAATGGTAGTGGCAGGAGCTGTAGCATCTTCTTCCACAGGTTTGATATCCGTTTGGGTAGAGTCGTTCTTGTCTCGGGTGGTCACTGCATTGATGGGAATGCTCAACACATTGGTTTGTGTCTTGGTTTGAATATCCGCATTGGCACTCATACCCGGACGAAAAGGAAAGGTTCCTTTGCCCAGTAAATCGGTATAGCTTTCGGGCAACAACCTCACATATACTTTGTATTGTGTTACGTCGGTAGAGGTAGTGGCCAAAACATTTTGAGAAGCTGCGCCATTGTTGCTGCTCGCAATCTGCGTCACGATGCCTTTGAATTTGCGATCGCTGTATGCATCAATTTCCACCAAAGCACTGTCCCCCAGTTTCACTTTTGGAATGTCGCTCTCTCCTACATCTACCCGCACTTCAATTTTATCCATATTGGCAATGCGCAATATTTCAGTACCCACATTAAAACTATTGCCCGCTACTTTTTCTCCTTTCTTCACATTCAATAAACTAACCACGCCGTCCATGGGCGCCACGATGGCGGTTCTGCCCAGGTCTTTGTTGGCCCTGCTTAAGTTGGCTTTGGCAGACTGAACGGAAGCGGTTACACTTTTGATGCCTTGTCTGGCAGCATTGTAATTGGCCCTGGCCGTTTTTAGGTTGGCTTCGGCCACGTTGTATTCGCTTTTGCTGATTACTTTTTCATCAAAAAGTTTTTTCTGCATGTCATAATTGCGTTGGGCTTGTTCGAATTGAGCCTGGAGCGCATCGAGCCCTGCCTGGGAATTGGCCACCTGTGCCCTGCTTTGGTCTACACCATAAGAGGCCTGGTCCCGTTGAAGATTGTAGATGTCTGCATAGATGCGGGCAAGCAACTGTCCCTTTTTGACCGTATCTCCTTCCTGTACCGTCAGTTCGGTGATCTCTCCGCTGATGTCCGGACTGACCTTTACCTCCACTTCAGGAAATATCTTTCCACTGGCATTCACCACTTCAATGATGGTTCTTTTTTGCGCCTTTTCGATGGTCACCTTGATGCCCTCGTCTTTTCCAAACACGCCCAGTTTTGCCAACACCGTCAACAACAAGGTCAGGGAGACTGAACCAATTAAAATCCATTTTGTTTTTTTACTCATCGTATCGTGATTTAAAAAATAATTGATTGAGGGGGCGCTTACAATGTAAGACCGGCGCCTTTGTAAAATTCCAGCACTTTCATTTTGAATACATAATCAAATCGATTGATGCTGTATTCCAGTTTGGCCCGTAGTAAATTGTTTTGTGTGGTGATCAAATCAAATGTGCTCAGTGCGCCGATGGCAAATCGTTTGCTGGCAAAATTGTAGGCTTTCTCATTGGCTGCAACCATTTTAGCAGCTGCGTTGAATTTTTCCTGCGCAATCAATGCAGCATTGTAGGCTTGATAAATATCTTGTTTCAGTTTCAAATTGTCTTGTTCTTTTTGCAATTGCATCGATTGCAGATTGATCCTGCTTCTTTCCACCAGCGCATGGGCGCTTCCGCCATTGAACAAGGGTACACTGAGGCTCAATCCGAATGATTTTCTGAAGTTGTCCGACAATTGGGTTTGAAAACTCGCTGGAGACAGATATCCGATTTTTTGGCCATTGGTATAAACAGGAGACTGTACATTGTACAACACCCCGCCGCCTGCATCCGCCACCAATCCGGTAGCCGCGTATCCGGATAGAATCTTTTCGTAAATGGGTTGCTTGTCAAAAGAAAGATAATTGGAAGCAAGCGTTCCGAAGGCTGCGAGGGATGGATACCTGCTGGCTTTGGCAGCAGACAGGCTTTTTTGAGCGGCTTTTAATTTGTATTCATTGCTCTGTTGCTGCGGCTGATTTTTCAATGCCTGCTCATACACAAACGCAGGCTGCAAATCGGCGATGGATTGAAGCGGAATCGATTCAACCGGAGGCGTTTCAATATCCAATTCCGTATCGGCTTCGATGCTCATCAAATTTTTCAATGTCAGC
>CAZCCN010000128.1:0-4736 GCA_964497085.1 uncultured Ferruginibacter sp. | reverse complement strand
TGAATCATTAAAAATCATTCTATGTCCTCAACGATTCCTACATTTAAAAATGAGCCAGTTTTGGTACTAATCCTGTCGATCATTACTTGCGGTTTGTACCTGATTTACTGGAATATCAAAGTAGCCGAAGTATTGAATGCCGCCGCTGAAAGGGAAATTATTTCTCAGCCCATCGCTATTTTTTCTGGCTGCTGTATGCCTGTGAATATTTATTTTTATTACCTGGCCGGTAAGGAAGGATTGCCCAAAGTATATGAAAAAACAGGAGAGGCAAACAAAGATCAATCTACTTTATTGATTATTCTGGGTTTTCTTTTTCCAATGGTGGCCGCTATGATCGTACAAGGTGATATCAACAAACTCTACAAATAGCCCCAAGCTTGTAAGGAAATTAATGGTAATGGCAGGTGCATTCGTGACACTTGCCATTCCTTTTTGTATTCATTTATTTGGATCGGCTGACATTGTCCATGCTCAATCCTTCTGTCCATTTAAATTGCTGACTGGTTTGCCTTGCCCTGGCTGCGGCATCACCAAATCCCTGATTTTTTTCTACCAAGGCGATTGGAGCAATAGTTTTCATTATCATTTGCTGGGTCCTTTTGTGGTGTTTTTTTGTGTTTTCTTGCTGGTGCTGATGCCGATAGAAATCATCAACCAGCAGGATTACTTCAGGGGCATTCTGTTTAACAAAACCCTCGCTTATTTTCTTGCTATCCTATTGATTGTCTATCACTTGTATAGAACTATTGATTTTGTATATTCTACAAGTCTGCAGGAGATCATTCGCCAATCTATTTGGGGATAAAGCCCCCTTTTTACCGCCAAATTCGCGCTATTTTACCTTATTGTTAAGTGGAAAAGAACTCAATAAGTTCCAAGGAGGATATCGGGCCAAAAAGTTACTTTTGTATCCTTAATAGACAAACCTTCATCAAATCAATTCTTTATGAAAAAGTTACTGGTAGTGATTGCTTCCTTTTTTCTGTGCTTCCATGCCGGGGCACAGGTAAACATTGATGCATTTTCTACAGCTTATACCCAGGATTTCAATACATTAACCAGTGGGACATGGGCAGACAACACAACATTATCTGGTTGGTATGCAAGAACTGATAATACCGCTTCTATAACGACTTATGGGGCAAATACAGGTTCAACAACGACCGGAGCATTTTATGCCTTTGGTGTTGCTGGTACCAATGCGCTAACTGACAGGGCTTTAGGATTTGGGCATTCAAATGCTTTCACTGGTGGATCTGGAACTGGCAAGGCCTACATGGGATGGAGATTGAAAAATAATACAGGTTCCAATATTGAAGCGCTTACAATTGTTTGGACTGGTGAACAATGGCGGAAAGAAAACAATGCATCTGCCCATTCTTTGAGTTTGTATTATCAGACTGATGTGAGTGTTTCAGCTTTGACATCTGGAACATGGACTTCAGCTTCATCAGTTTTTACCACACCTATTTATGCTGCAACTACTGCTGCAGCTTTGGATGGAAATGCTAGCGCAAATCGTGTTGCTTCTATCACTGCAACAATTGTAGTTTCTATTCCTGCTGGAAATGAAATCATGTTGAGATGGGAGGATTTGAATGACTCCGGCAATGACCATCTAATGGGTATTGATGATATATCTGTGACGGCTTCTGCCACTTCTCCCGTCACTAATTTTTATTCAAAAGCAACGGGGGCTTTAAATCTTACGAGTTCATGGGGTACCAACACGGATGGTACTGGGACAGCTCCGGCTGATTTTGTTTCTAACTATCAAATTTTTAATGTAAGAAACAATGCTACTCCAACCATTGATGCGGCATGGACCGTATCGGGTACCAATGCAAAGGTGATAGTAGGAGATGGAACCAATGCATGTAATTTCACCATTCCATCCTCATTAGCTGTGACTGGAACGATTGATGTTGCCAATGCAGGAACCCTTACCATTCAAAATGCAACCGCTCCTACTTTAGGCGACCTGGCAACAGGCAGTACAGTTGACTATAACAATGTCACCATTACTTTGCCAAGCGCTAAAACCTACTCCAATTTGACACTATCTGGTACCGGAACCAAAACATTTCCAGGTAACACGACAACAGTCAATGGAAATCTTGTTTTGAATGGTACTGCTTTTGATGGCCCCGGAGCATCTCCTTTTGGAACAATCGCTTTGGGTGGAAACCTAACTTATATCGGCACTGTTACATCACCAGCAGATGCCAACCAGATTACACTTGCTACAAAGGGAACTGCTGCGGGCACTCAAACCATTTCCGCAGCCGGCAATGTGGTGCGTTGGTTTCGGATTCAAACCACTACCGCCAACACCATACTGGTAAACAACGCGAGCAATGTGTATTTGGCTAATGCAACAAGTGGTGGATTGACACTTTTAGATGGCTCAGTACTCAACCTCAATGGAAATGATTTGCAATTATTTAATGGTGCGGGCTCTGCATTTTCGTTAAATAGTACCGGGATGATCAATACGGGTTCCATTTCAGCATTATCTTCAACCTGCGATATTATTCTAGAGCGAACCAACAGTGGGTCATTGGGAACCCTTCGATTCCAAGCTGGCGCTTTCGTCAATAATTTGACCATCAATCACACGGGTTCACCAGTCAATACGCTGGTCCTTGGTAGCAACCTGAGAATATCGGGTACACTCACGTTGACCAAAGGGGTGATTCAGCTGGGTGCAAACGACTTGTGGCTGTTTGGTGGAACGATTTCGGGTGGTGATGCGACCAGTTATGTCAGTACCAATTCTACAGGTAGTCTTATACAGGATTTGTCTTCGAGTCAAACCAAAAGCTTCCCTGTGGGAAATTCGGCATACAATCCTGTAAGTATTAAGAATGGAACATCAGACGTGTCCGACTTTATGGTTCGTGTAATTGATGAGGTATATGCAGATGGCAGTTCGTCTGGAACGGCTCTCACTACTTCTCGTGTAAAAAGAACCTGGAATATATATAAAACCAACCCCACCATGGATGGTACTGGTGTAGACTTTGTATTCAACTGGAATGTTGCGGATGAAGTAGGGATTACCAACCCCAAATTGTACCATTACGAAAATAGTGCATGGACCTTACAGACTGGTACCACCACGCCTGGTACCAATAGCGTAAGTTATTCGGGTTATACTGGCTCATTCCTTCCTTCTGCCTTTGCCGTTTTGGAGGCAAATTCTCTTGCTCCTGTCAGCTTTGTGCATTTCAGTGGGGTTCGACAATCAAATTTGAATAAATTGACTTGGTCTACTGCTACAGAGATGAATAATACCGGATTTGATGTACAGTCTTCTGCAGATGGGGTAAACTGGAACACATTGGCCTTTGTTGCTTCCAAAGCCATTGCAGGCAACAGCAATGCTATTTTGTCATATGAATATAAGGATGCCAGAGAGGGTTTGGGAAATACATATTACAGGCTTCGTCAGGTGGACTTGGATGGGAAATACGCATTCAGTTCAATTGTATTGATTAAAGCCAATGCCACCCATGCATTTGCCATTGAGAATATTTATCCCAATCCTGTCAAACGCAACACCACTATTTGGATTGCTTCTTCTGTGAAAGACAAAGCAACCATCCTCGTGACAGACGAGTCGGGCAGAAAGTATATGGCTCAATCCGCTTCATTGGAATCGGGCAGCAATGCCATTTCTTTGAATCTTTCTACACTGGCTCCTGGCAATTACTTTATCAAAGTAATGAACTCAAAAGGGGAGAGCCGGTCTACTCAATTGGTTAAGCAATAATCAAATAATAATGATTTATACAAGAAGCCACCCAATGGGTGGCTTCTTTGTTTTGTTTAGATGTGTTAGAAAAGTGTAAGATTGAATCTATCAAGGATGAATCAATCATTTCTCCCCAATGCTAATAATTAATGATGTCGCCATTCTCGCTAACCTTGACCCTCAATCGTTTGTCGCCTTTTCTCAACACAATCTTCCAGATTTTTGTAGCGCCTGCATCTTCCTGATACGTTACAAGGTAAACATCTTTGGGAATAGCCCATTGAGGGTATTTTTTGACCAGTGCCTGTGCCACCGTCTTAGGAATGGCAACATTTTTATACCTCTCAGCAGTGCGAATTAATTTTCCGTCTTTGTTGTAGGTGGCAAGAATATATCCATTGGGTATATAAAATGAAATAATGTACTCATCATATTCATCATTGTAAAATTCTGAATTTTTGATATCGAACATAGCCACATTTCGCTCAAGTAATTTAACAGGCTGAGCAACTTCTCTGTTGTCTACAGCTGAAAGATATTTGTATCTGGCTGCTGTTACAACAATCTCGGGCAGAATTTCTTGGCTGAAGGCAAAGTTGAAAAATGTTATTCCCAAAACAACAGGTAATATTTTTACAATTGTACGTTTCATATGGTCAGGTTTTTAAATTGTATAATCACCAAAAGTACCGTGTAATTAAAATCCTGAAAATGATATTCGTCAGAGCAATAGGTAAGTTAAATTGTGTCCCAAAGAATACTTTGATTCGCTTTCGGTTGAAAGAGATGTTGGGATGATTTCATGATCCGTTTCGAATTGGGCTTACCCAAATCCTTACTCCCGACGTTGTCGGGAGAGGGGCTTTTTACATATTCGCTCACCAAAGTAAACTTTGGTTCGCTCTATGTAAAAAGCCCCTGCATTTCGTGCAAGGGCTTTGTGACCGCGTTAGGATTCAAACCTAAAACCTTCTGA
>CAZCCN010000127.1:447-4806 GCA_964497085.1 uncultured Ferruginibacter sp. | reverse complement strand
CAAAGCCTGTTGTTATGCTTTACAGGCGTATCCTTCGGTAAATGCCTACATTGATGGCGATCAAATTGTCTTTCACGATTACTGCGATGTGTCCATTGCAGTAAGTGCGCCGAAAGGATTGGTGGTTCCCGTGATTCGAAATGCAGAGAGCTTAAGCATGGCAGAGATTGAATTGGCAGTAGTTGACTTGGCCACCAAAGCCAAAAACAACAAATTGACGATAGAGGAAATGACCGGCGGCACGTTTACCATTACCAATGGCGGCATTTTCGGCTCAATGATGAGCACGCCAATAATCAATATTCCACAAAGCGCTATTTTGGGCATGCACAACATTGTGGAACGTCCGATGGCGGTGAATGGACAGGTGGTGATCAAACCCATGATGTACGTAGCATTGAGTTACGATCACCGAATCATTGACGGTAGAGAATCGGTTGGCTTTTTGGTGATGGTGAAACAATTGCTGGAAAATCCTGCATTGTTGTTGTTTGGAAAAGATCCGGTGAGCGCCTTGTTGGAATTGTAATCCCCTAATATCATTGTCAATCCCGCTGATGTGCGGGATTTTTTTTATGAGCAGATACCACTCTTATTTAGCTTCCGCCGTTCGCTTGATCGATAGCTATCCATCGGGAACTCCTTTTTCGATGCACGCAAAAAAGTTTTTCGCTGCGGATAAAAAATATGGCTCTAGGGACAGGAGAACAATCGCTTCTCTTTGCTATGATTATTTCAGGTTGTCGCATGCATTCAAGAAATCGCTTCCGCTCGAAGAAAAAATAATTACCTCTTTGTTTATTTCTTTGCAACAATCCAGCGATTGTCTGCAAGCCCTGCACCCGCTGTTCAATGAGAAAGTTACGTTACCGGTTCAAGAAAAAATTTCATTTGCAAACCTTTCCTGCGAAGATATTTTTCCATTTTCCTTGTTATTGAGTTCGGAGATCGATCCGGTTGCGTATGCATTGTCTTTTCTGACACAACCCGATGTGTTTGTCAGGATTCGCCCAACTTATCGGCAACGGGCATTGAAAGGGTTGGAAGATGCAGGCATAACTTTTGAATGGGCTGCTGAAAATACTTTGCGTGTGAAGGCTGCCACATCTATCGATCAGCTCCTGACACTGAATAAGGAAGCCGTGATTCAAGACCTGTACTCACAACAGGTTTTTAATCGCATCAAAGAGAAAGGGCTTGATTCAAAAAAGCAACAAAGCATCAGGGTGTGGGATTGCTGCGCGGCCAGTGGGGGGAAGGCCATTTTATTACAGGATATGTTTGGAAAAAGAATTCAACTCACTGTTTCGGACATCAGGGAAAATATTTTAAAGAATCTGTCTGTTCGGTTGCAACAGGCAGGGATTCGTTTGTACAATCGATTTGCTGCTGACCTGACCCGGGAAAGTGGTCTGCCCCTGACAGCGTCATTTGACTGGATCGTTTGTGATGCGCCTTGCACCGGCAGTGGTACCTGGAGCAGAACCCCCGAACAATTGTCTTCTTTCAAAGCCAGCGAAGTTGATCGATTTGTTGCTACCCAACAATCCATCGTTTCCAATGTGCTTCCTCACCTGATTACAGGGGGCCTGTTTATATATATCACTTGTTCCGTTTTTGAAAAGGAAAACGAAGGAATGGTGCATTATATCAAGGATACTGCGAAGTTGTCATTGGTGGATGTGCAGTATCTGAAGGGATATCAAAACGCAGCGGACACGATGTTTGTGGCCATTTTCAAAAAATAATTACAGCTTGGTGATTTTTTTTGTTAGCATTTTTTTGTTGTCCAAGAAAATGGTCACAAAATAAACGCCTTTGCTGCAACCCTGCAGGGGGATATTGTAGGGAGAGGTTTGGTAATTGAAGGATTGAGCCATTACTTTTTGACCTGCTGCATTGCTGATCTGTATGTGCAGTTTGCTGAATGACATGTTTGAAATGGTCAAGTGCATTTGACTGGTTACCGGATTGGGTGCAATTTGAATCAATGAATCCGTTGAAGGGTTGGGTTGGCAAGGATTTGCCAGGTAAAGAGTGGTAGAATCCAGGTAATATGAAGTGTCTGCATCGATGTTCATCTTCAGTCGATATTGTACCCCTGCTTCGGTGACTGTTGACAAATCGTCGGTGTAATTAAAATCGTGCTTACCATACAACAAATTGCTCTGCAGGGTAGTGATGGAGGTGTAGTTGGTTTGAGACAACCATCTTCTTTCTACGTCAATGGTCATGGTGGGGTCCGTTTTTACTGAAAATTGTAAAACTGCCTGGCATTGATTCAATTGAGCCAACTGGGTATGGTATTTTTGTTGGAGCAATACAAAGGCTTTTTTCGCGTTGGGTATACCAAAACCCACTCTGTCATTGGGGTTATTCGAACGATTGGCACTTTGTTGGAGTGTGGACATGATTTCCATATTGTTGGCTTCCGGAAATGCTTGCCACAAACAAGTGGTGATGCCTGCCATATTGGGACAAGCAAATGAAGTGCCGTTGCTAAACGTAGGCATGCCGGTGGCGGAATTGGCTACCACTGCAGACCTTCCCACAGAAGCTACGTTGGGTTTGATGTCTCCATCACTGCTGGGGCCATAACTGCTGAAAGAGGCTACTTGACCTAGGGTATCTACCGCACCCACCGCCAAACCACTGTCAGCATCTGCAGGTGTGGAGATGTAATGCCATGAATTGTTGCCTTCATTCCCGGCAGCCATCACCATCAACATGCCTTTCCTAGCAGCCATGTTTGCAGCTTTTGCACTCAAGGTAGTATGGCCATTCATGTCGTTGTACGTATGATCAAAAACCGGATCATCAAAGGTGTTGTATCCCAATGAAGTGGAGCAGATGTCCACCCCCAAACTATCAGCTTTTTCTGCTGCCACTGCAAAATTGTGTTCTTCGATGGGATATTCCGTGCTGACATCTTCTGTTCTATATAAGTAGAAAGCTGTTTTAGGTGCGCTTCCCACAAATATGCCCGGCAAGTTGGCTGCAATGGTACTCAAGCAAGCCATCCCGTGGGTAGCGTCCTCTGAAACACTGGATTCATTGGCTACAAAATCCCAGGTACCCAATACTTGTTGGTTGAGGTTGATGCTATCGAATGTGGGAAGTGTGTTGTAATGATAAAATCCGCCATCTAAGACAGCCATCTGCATGCCTTCACCCCTAAAACCATGGTTGTGCAGAAACTCACCTTGGTGAATGGTGATTTGACCATTTGACTTGCCATAATTGAAAACATTGTTCAAGTTTTCTTGGGTTGTCGTTGCGCCGGAAACAATGGAAGTGCTGGGCGGATTCATTGTTTTATTGACAGGCGACAAGGAAGTTTTGGCGGCAATCGGTTGGGTCTGTTGCACAAAGGTGAAGCTATTGATCTTGGCTAAGGCCGTAGCGTCGGTGGTTTCAATCGAAACCTGGTTGAGCCATTTGGACACATTCAACACACTGACGTTACCGGATAACCGAATGCTGTCGATGTACCTGGGCGTAACGGGTAGGTCTGCGCTGTCGATGGCAATTTGATACCGCGTTCTTCTGTCGATGGCTCTTGAAGACAAATAAGCAGAGGGATTGGAGAAGCTGTAAGGATTGGTTCCTTTGTTTTTAAAAACAATGACATACCGGTTGAATTGAGCCTGAGACAACAGACAAAAGTTCATCAGGATAATCAAGAGCAATCCTCTCCTCATAAAACAAATATTGATCAACAATGTAAATGTATAATTATTTGCTGTCGTAAGCCCACTTCACCAGGGTGGCGCCCCAAGTGAAACCCCCACCAAATGCAGCCAATATGATATTATCGCCTTTTTTCAGTTGTTTCTCCCATTCCCACAAGCACAATGGAATGGTGCCTGCAGTCGTGTTGCCATACTTCTGGATATTGATCATCACTTTTTCTTTTGGCAGATCCATCCGACTGGCGGTTGCATCGATGATTCGGAGGTTGGCCTGGTGGGGTACGAGCCAAGCAACATCGTCAGCGGTCAGGTTGTTTCTTTGCATGAGTTCATAACTTACGTCAGCCATACCTTTTACGGCGAACTTAAATACCACTTGCCCTTCCTGGTAGACGAAATGTTCTTTGGCTGCAATGGTATCAACGGATGCTGGCTTTACCGATCCGCCCGCTTTCATGTGCAGGTGGTTTCTGCCGCTGCCATCGCTTTTTAATATACTATCCAATACGCCATACTTTTCTGTAGTGGCTTCCAACAGGACAGCGCCGGCGCCATCTCCAAAGATGATACAAGTAGCCCTGTCGGTATAATCCACAATGCTGCTCATCTTATCGGCACCCACTACTATTATTTTCTTGTAACGACCACTTTCGATTAGGCTGGCTCC
>CAZCCN010000127.1:0-437 GCA_964497085.1 uncultured Ferruginibacter sp. | reverse complement strand
GTTGTCAATGCAAACAAAAAACCCGAACAGGCGGCGCCAATATCAAAGCCAAACGCGTTTTTGATCCCAGCCTTGTCACAAATAACATTGGCGGTAGCCGGAAACAGCATATCAGGGGTAACCGTAGCGCAAATCACACAATCGATTTCGTCGGGTGAAATGCCACGTTTAGCCAACAAATCATTCACCGCCCCCACACCCAGGTCGCTGGTGCCCAATCCTTCTCCTTTCAAAATTCTTCTTTCCTCCACACCTGTTCGGGTTCGAATCCATTCGTCATTGGTATCTACCATTGTTTCCAGTAGCTGATTGGTCAGTCGAAACTCGGGTACATAACCCCCCACAGCTGTAATGGCGGCATTGATTTTTTCCATATTATACTATTTTAACGAGCGTTTATTGCAAATTTAACGTAAAAAAACTTGATGGGTCTTTTA
>CAZCCN010000126.1:0-4815 GCA_964497085.1 uncultured Ferruginibacter sp. | reverse complement strand
CGCGGCGCCGAGAACTGCTCTGAGATCCTGAACGAATCCCGCCCCGACGTGGTGGCTTCCAATATTGATACTTCCGTTTTGCCAGAACAAGATTTTTTCCAATATGCCAACGGTAACTGGATTAAGAACAATCCTATTCCCGGAGAGCAATCCAGCTGGGGCATCGCCAATTTGGTGATAGAAGAAAATTACAAAAGACTCCGAACCATCAGCGAACAGGCGGCAGCAGCCAATGCCAAACAAGGATCCAATGATCAGAAGATTGGTGATTTCTGGACAATGGCGATGGACACCCTTGCCATCGAAAAGGCAGGATTGTCGCCCATTCAATCGATGCTCAATCAAATCGAAGCCATCACCGATGTGCCTTCTTTGGTTCAAACCGTAGCCACATTCAAAAAGATTGGGTCTTCCACTTTGTTTTCCGACTATGTAGGCCAGGATGCCAAAAAAAGTGACGTGATGGCTTATCAGTTGTCACAAGGCGGAATTGGTTTACCCGAAAGAGAATACTATTTTAAAAATGATTCTAGTACCATCCAAATCAGGAATCAATATGTGCAATACATGGCCACCCTATTGACTCTGTCAGGAGACGATCCGCTGGCAGCGAAAGAAGCCGCAAAGAACATTCTAGGATTGGAGACCAAACTGGCGGCCGCATCCAGAAAAATTGAAGACCTGAGAGACCCTTACAAAAACTACAACAAATTCGCAATAAAAGACCTGTCTGCACTGGCGAGCAATATTGATTGGCCACAATACCTTCAAATCATTGGAGCCAAGGGACAGGATTCCGTCATCGTAGGTCAACCCGAATTTTTTGTTTCCTTGAATCAGCTTCTTCGTCAAACACCTATTCAAACCTGGAAGAGCTATGTGAAATTCAATTTGATCAGTGACCTTGCCCAGGTACTGCCCGATGTATACGGACGAGAGTCCTTCCAATTCAACAAACTGTTCAGCGGTGCCAAAGAAAGAAAACCCCGTTGGAAAAGAGCCATTCAAATGGAAGAAGATGCCATGGGCGAAATGCTTGGACAGTTGTATGTAAAAGAATTTTTCAATGAAAAAGCTAAAAAGAGATATACGCTGATGGTGGAAGCCATTCGTGAAGCATTGAAAGACAGAATCAGTCAACTCAGTTGGATGAGCGACAGCACCAAAGCCAAAGCTTATGCCAAATTAGCTTCCATCAAAAGCAAAGTGGGCTATCCTGACCAGTGGAAAGACTTCTCCTCCATGAACATTGGCAGAAAAAGTTTGGCAGCGAATTATATGAACAGCCGGTTGTGGTGGCATGAATACAACTACAATAAACTTGGCAAACCGGTGGATAGGAATGAGTGGGATATGTACCCACAAACCTATAATGCCTATTACAATCCCAGCAACAATGAAATCGTATTGCCTGCTGGCATTTTTACGGTGCCGGGTTATCGAGATGAAGAATTGGATGATGCGGTGGTGTATGGATATGGCGGTGCCAGCACCATCGGTCATGAAATCACCCATGGATTTGACGATGAAGGAAGACAGTTTGATGCAAAAGGCAACCTGGTCAGTTGGTGGACAGCCGGCGATGAAGCGGCATTTAATCAAAGGGCGAATGTGATGGTTGAACAATTTAATGCCTTTGAGCCCGTTAAAGGATACCACATCAATGGCAAAGCCACATTGGGAGAAAACATTGCCGACCTGGGCGGTATCTTATTGGGCATAGAAGCTTTTAAAAAGACAAAGCAATACCAGGAAGGGAAAAAGATTGCCAACCTCACTCCCATGCAACGCTACTTTCTGGGCTATGCTTTGGGATGGTTGGGACACATGAGAGAAGAGCAGTTGAAAAATCGCTTATTGACGGATGTACATTCTCCTGCTAAATACAGGGTGAATGGACCCTTTGCTGATGTAGATGAGTTTTACAACACTTTCCCAATTTCTAAAGGATCGACCATGTATCGACCCGACAGCCTGAGGGTAAGAATCTGGTAGAACAATACAGGTATTTTGAAAAGTCGTCGGAATCATCCGGCGATTTTTTTTATGATGCAAAGGCATCCATCTGGACACCAATGCCGGGAAGCTGATTGTACAGAATCTTACCAAAATCAAATTGAACACTTTTTCCAATGGGTTCAGCCAGCAACAAGGTGCCATCCATGTCAACATAATCCAATAATGGAGCCAACTGTGCAATGGCAGCCGTCCCCACAGCAGATTCATTCATGCAGCCAACCATTACCTGCAGATTCAGTTTTCGCGCGTGTTCAATCATCCTCAATGCCGGTGTAATACCGCTGCATTTGGTCAATTTGATGTTGATGCCATGAAAATGATTCGCACATTTCATTACATCCTGTTCACTTACACATGACTCATCAGCAAAAATAGGCAAAGCAGATTTTTGGAACAATACTTTCATCCCCTCCCAATCATCTTTGGCCAATGGCTGTTCCACCAGCTCCACACCTAATTCTTTTAACAAAGGAATTTTTTGCATCGCCGTAGAAAGGTCCCAGGCAGCGTTGGCATCCACCCTGAAAACAGCATCGGTGTGTTGGCGCAAGGCAGCCACCATTTCTATATCATGATCAGTGCCTACTTTTATTTTATAAATCGGCCAGGGTCTCTCCTTCACTTTGGCTACCATGACATCGATGTTGTCCATGCCGATGGTGTAGTCTGTTGGAGGCGCTTGTGCTGTATCGAGGTTCCAGATTTGGTGTAATTGTTTTTTCTTCATTTTGCCATACAAATCCCAGCCTGCCATGTCCAAAGCACACACCAAAAATGAATTGTCCGGAAACAAATGGTGCAAATAATGCCAATAACGGCCAGGATCCGAGAAAGAAAATTTTTCCAAAAACAATCTTTTGGATTCCAGGTCGGCAATCATCTTGTCAACCGGTATATGATAATATTGAATAGCCGGCGCTTCTCCATATCCCCTGACGCCAAAATAATTCAATTCTACAATGAATGTAGGCTGATGAGTTTTGCTCCCCTTGGAAATCGTAAAAGGATGGACAAACGGAAGGTTGAATGTTTTGTAAGCAATTTGCATGCAGCGGATGTTTCAGTCCATCATAGGTTTTACAAACGACCTGTTGAGGCAACCATTTGATGAATGGTCTGGGTGAGTTCCTTCAGTTTCGACAATTTTTCTAAAGAAAGATGCATCCGGTAATTCCAGTAATGATCCGGATCGGCAGGATTGTTGATGCGCTCTTCTGCAGGAATGACTCTTCGGACAGACGCTTCCATGGCCATCAAATCTTGCAACAAGAAGACACTCAGCATGGCAGGTGACTGCATGTGCTGGGCAACAATTTCCTTACAAACCCACGGCTCGGCATAATAAGGGGCCTCTCCCGGATGTTGTAACAGATGATTGAAAAAAGAACGGGTAACCAATTGGTTTTCTTCCCACCATTCCCTGATGGTACTCATATCATGGGTGGAGGGCGTAACCACTGTCAAGTAAGGAGCGTTGCCTGGATGGGAGAATTGAGCCTCCGAAGTTTTGGGCATCCGCTGCACCTGCAAAGCGAGGATTTCTCTTTCTTTCAGTACACCTTCTACCATATCGGGGACCATTCCTAAATCTTCCGCACAAATGAGCATGTCTGAACTCTTCTGAATGGCATCCAGTTTGTTCTGGGCCTCTGAATACCACAGTGTATTCTGCCTTTCATAGAAATACTTCCGATACATGTCATTCAATATACCCTGTTCCCTTTCGGAAAGCTGCCGGAAGGGCGCAGTATCTTGCATACTGATCCTGAAATGAAACAAAGAAGGATTTTTATCGTCTCTCAATAAGATTACATCAGAAAGCAAGTCCAGCAAACCCTGGCGCAAGGAAGTGTCCAGTTTGTACTTACCTGCATAGGCATCGATTTTTCTCTGGGTGTTACAAGCATCCTTGAAACGATTACCCGTCAATATATTCTCCTTTACCCAAAGAGCCTGTTCACCGAACTTTTGATGGAGCAATTCATCTGTCACAAAAGGATTGCACAAGAAAGATTCATCAAATGGAAATCCCGCTTCATTGAAATTTTCGGCGGACAGTGCAATAGAAGGTTTGAACACACCCAATATGCCTTCAATCGCATGCAAAGGAATGCTCCAAATACGGAAGAAGCCCAGGATATGATCAATCCGAATGGCGTCAAAGTAATGGCTCATATGTTCCATACGTTGCCTCCACCAGGCGTATCCGTCAGCACGCATGGCTTCCCAATGATAGGTAGGGAAACTCCAATTTTGCCCTTTGACTGCAAAGGCGTCCGGTGGAGCACCCGCTTGCATGTCCATGTGAAACAAGGATGGATTCATCCAGGTATCGACACTGTACCGACCCACCCCGATGGGTAAATCCCCTTTGATCACGACTCCATTTTGATGGGCATGATCCAGGGCTTCCTTCAATTGACAATGGAGTTGATATTGCGTAAAATAATAGATGGATATCTGATCATATTCAGCAGAATTCGGATGGGTCAAGGCTGCTATTTTCTTGGCATCGTAGACGGCAAACTCCTTCCATTGGCTAAAATCAGCGGTTCGGTATTGAGACCGTAAATAACAAAAAGCTGCGTAAGGAACCAGCCATGCCTGGTTGGAAGCGAAAAAATCGGCAAAGCCTGCCTCTTTTTCAAAAGACATTTTTTGTTGCTCAAACAACAACTGAATTGCTTTCTGCTTGAGGCCTACAACGGATTCGTAGTCTAGCGTGGACAACCCATTGGCTTTCTTTGCGTCTTGAAGCAGGGTGGCAGGAAGGACATAACCTATTTTTTTTGCGAC
>CAZCCN010000125.1:0-4819 GCA_964497085.1 uncultured Ferruginibacter sp. | reverse complement strand
CCAAAAAGTACTTGCTGATGGGGGCAGTGTTATTTTGATGAGTCATCTGGGCAGACCCAAAGACGGACCCACTGATAAATATTCTTTGAAGCATTTGGTGAATCACCTGAAAAATTTGTTGCCTGGAACGCAAGTGGATTTTGCGAATGACTGTATTGGTGCGGAAGCAGTTGAAAAGTCAGCCGCATTGAAAGCCGGACAAGTATTGTTGTTGGAGAATTTGCGTTTTTACAAAGAAGAAGAAAAAGGCGACCAGGCGTTTGCCCAAAAACTGAGCCAATTAGGGGATGTATATGTGAACGATGCTTTTGGAACAGCGCACAGAGCACACGCGTCTACCGCGGTGATGGCGCAGTTTTTTCCTGCCGGTCAAAAAATGTTCGGCTTGTTGATGGAAGCGGAAGTGGTGAGTGCCGAAAAAGTATTGCATGCAGCCGAAAAGCCTTTTACGGCGATCATTGGCGGTGCCAAAGTCAGCGATAAAATATTGATCATTGAAAACCTGCTTCAACGCGCAACCGATATCATTATTGGTGGTGGCATGGCCTATACTTTTTGGAAGGCCCAGGGAAAGCTGATTGGAAATTCTTTGTGCGAAGAAGATCGGTTGGCCCTGGCATTGGAAATACTGGCAAAAGCGAAATCACTTGGAGTGAATATTCATTTGCCCATGGATAGTACCATCGCCGACAAGTTTGCAGCCGATGCACAAACCACCAATTGTGAAAGCTATGGCATCCCTGCTGGTTGGATGGGCTTAGACATTGGTCAAAAAGCCATTGCTGATTTCAAAGAAGTGATTTTAAAAAGTAAGACCATTTTGTGGAATGGCCCCATGGGCGTTTTTGAAATGGAAAAATTTCAAAACGGAACCAAGTCCATTGCACTATCTGTTGCAGAAGCCACTTCAAAAGGTGCTTTCAGTTTAGTGGGCGGCGGGGATAGCGTGGCAGCCATCAATCAATTCAATCTTTCCAACAAGGTAAGTTATGTATCCACTGGCGGTGGTGCCATGCTGGAATATTTCGAAGGAAAAGAATTGCCTGGGATTGCGGCTATTAAGAATAGTTGATTGGTTTCAGAAGTTTAATATGTTGAACAAGTTTAAAAGGTTATTGCAACATTTAAACCTTTGAAGCCCCTGCCTGCCGGCAGGCAGGTTTGAATCCTTTGAAACTCTCTCAAACTCATGCCTATGCAAAGTATTCCAGCATCGGAATTGATCATCAATGAAAGGGGAGCCATCTATCACCTCAACCTTAGGCCCGAGGAATTGGCTAATACGGTTATTTTGGTGGGCGATCCTGAAAGGGTCGAAAAAGTAAGCAAACACTTTGACAAAGTAGAACATCAACTGCACCACAGAGAATTCATCACACATACAGGTTATATAGGAAACAAACGATTGACGGTGATGTCTACCGGCATTGGCCCCGACAATATTGATATTGCCCTAAACGAATTGGATGCGGTGGCCAATATTGATTTTACCACACAAACCATCAAACCAAATGTTACTGCGCTGAACATCATTCGCTTGGGTACTTCGGGCGCCTTGCAAGCAGATATTCCGGTAGATAGCTTGGTGGTTTCTACCCACGGCCTCGGATTTGACAATCTGTTGAATTATTATGAATATCAAGCAGCTGAGTCCGACAGAAATCTGATCAAAGCATTTATAGAGCAAACCCAGATGAATGCTTCCATGACGGTACCTTATGTTTTTCCTTCCAGCGAAAGTTTATTAAACAAATTCGACAATCGTTTTTTTAAGGGTATTACTGTTACCGCTCCCGGATTTTATGGGCCCCAAGGAAGAGAACTTCGCTTGAAATCCAAAAGTCGACAACTAATTGACAAGCTCACCCACTTTTCTCACCATGGCCATCGCATTGTTAATTTTGAAATGGAATCATCGGCTATTTTTGGGCTGGGCAAATTGCTCGGTCACGAATGCATTAGTATCAATGTGGTAGTAGCCAATAGAGTCATACAACAATATTCAAAAGACGGCAATGCTGCAGTGGAGCGTTTGATTAAAAATGCTTTGGAGGTGATTGTATCGTAGGTTTCGAAAGTTTGGTACGTTGGGTAAGTTGAATGAAACATGCCAAACCTCCGAAATCCCTCAAACCTACTAAATCACTTTACTACCCAATAAACAAATAATACTAACTTTATACACATGAACAATCTTATTCCAGATTTCTCCTTAACACCTCGTATCGATCAGGTGGGCGTGGAAGAAAGAGCGGCTCGTTTTACCAAAAGAAGCTTGAAAAGCGACACCAAGATCAATGGGCTGAAATTGGCATTGAATATGATTGATTTGACTACGCTGGAAGGAAAAGACACCGAAGGAAAAGTAAAGCAGCTTTGTTACAAGGCACGTCACTTGCACGACGCTTATCCGGGTTTACCAACGGTAGCAGCGGTTTGCGTGTATCCTTCCATGGTCAAGGTAGCCAAACAGGCTTTGGGCGACTCCGGCATCAAGGTAGCCTCCGTTTCAACCGCCTTTCCCAGTGGGCAAGCTCCTAGAGAGGTCAAAATCAGGGATACGAAATTTGCTTTGCAAAATGGCGCTGATGAAATTGATATGGTGATTTCCAGAGGAAAGTTTCATCAGGGGGAATACAATTTTGTTTTTGATGAGATTGCTGCCATCAAAGAAGTTTGCGGCGACGCCACCTTGAAAGTCATTTTGGAAACAGGGGAGTTGGGTACATACGATAAAGTAAGAAGAGCCAGTGATATTGCCATGTATGCAGGCGCAGATTTCATCAAAACCTCTACGGGCAAGATTTCACCTGCTGCTACCATGCCAGTCACATTGGTAATGCTCGAAGCCATCCGAGATTTTTATTACAAAACAGGTAAGCGCATTTCCATGAAACCCGCTGGAGGTATTTCAAAAGCAAAGTTGGCTCTTCATTATTTGGTGATGCTGAATGAAGTGCTGGGCGCAGAATGGATGAACAATCAATATTTCCGTTTTGGTGCCAGTAGTTTGGCCAACGATATATTAATGCAACTCATGAAACAACAAACCGGGGTTTATCAGTCGGCAGATTATTTTTCGAACGACTAATTTTTCTTTAGTTAAAAAAAAACTTCCAAATCCACTAAACTTTTCAAACTCACTTCAATGTCTAAAAATACCCTCAAACTCAAATTCGATTCTTCTCGCAAACTGGCTCCTGCGCCTGAAAGCAAGAGCGTTGCCAAGATTTCAGATCGATATGATTTGTTCATCAATGGAAAATTTGAGAAGCCCGCTTCCAAAAAATATTTCAAAACCATAAATCCTGCAACGGAAGAAAATCTTTCATTGATTGCAGAGGCGAATCAGGCGGATGTCAACAAGGCGGTGAAGGCTGCAAGAATAGCCTATGAAAAAGGATGGAAAAAAACAGCTCCCAAAGAAAGAGCGAAATATATTTATCGAATCGCCCGAATCATCCAAGAGCGTGCGAGAGAGTTGGCGGTTATTGAAACGCTCGATGGGGGTAAGCCCATCAGGGAAAGTCGTGATTTTGACGTACCAACGGCTGCCAATCATTTTTTCTATTATGCAGGATGGGCGGATAAGCTGGAATATGCTTTTCCCAATCGAAATCCTCAGCCACTGGGTGTAGCGGGTCAAATCATTCCCTGGAACTTTCCTTTGTTGATGGCCGCTTGGAAAATAGCTCCGGCGTTAGCCACCGGCAACACCGTGGTGTTGAAGCCGGCCGAAACTACTTCTCTGACGGCCTTAAAGTTGGCTGAAATCATTCAAGAAGCTGATTTGCCACCGGGTGTTGTCAACATCATCACCGGTGCGGGAGCCACAGGCGCCGCCATCGTGAATCATCCCGATATCAATAAGATTGCTTTTACAGGCTCCACCGATGTTGGAAAAATTATTCAAAAAGCCATCGCCGGCACCCCCAAAAAAGCCACGCTCGAGTTGGGAGGCAAAGCGGCCAATATCATTTTTGACGATGCGCCTTTGGACCAGGCGGTAGAAGGCATCATCAATGGAATCTTTTTCAACCAAGGACATGTTTGTTGTGCCGGTTCCAGGTTGTTTGTACAGGAGTCTGTTTACAAAATCGTGTTGCAAAAATTGAAAGACCGAATGGAATCCTTGATTGTCGGAGATCCATTGGATAAAAACACGGATATAGGCGCTATTAACTCTAGGCAACAATTGGAAGTCATCAATAAATACATCAAGATAGGTCAGCAAGAAGGTTCTGATATGTTCCAGAGTGCTTGCAGTATTCCTAAAAAAGGGTTTTATTGCCGTCCGACGATCTTCACCAATGTTGCCCAATCCAATCGTATTGCGCAGGAAGAAATTTTTGGTCCGGTGTTGGCTATTCAAACTTTCAGAACAGATGATGAGGTGATAGAAAAAGCAAACAACACGCCATTTGGTTTGTCTGCCGGTGTATGGACCGATAAGGGTTCAAAAATATTCAACTTGACAAACAAACTACGTGCCGGTGTCATTTGGGCCAACACCTATAATAAGTTCGATCCCACGTCGCCTTTTGGAGGATACAAAGAGAGTGGCTTTGGCAGAGAGGGCGGATTACATGGGTTGAGTGCGTATTTGGACGTTTAAAGTTTAAGGTTTGAGGTTTGAAGTTTAGAGTGAGATATTTTGTGGAAAATACATTGTGAAGAAGTTCTTTTATACTAGTAAACAAGTTTTGGTCAATTTAAATTTGAAAAACTTGTTTAAAAATGCCAACAGTAAAGAATTTCGATGAATTAGAGGTTTGGAAAATAAGTCGGGAGGTTTATATGGAGATTGGAGGTATTATTG
>CAZCCN010000124.1:0-4843 GCA_964497085.1 uncultured Ferruginibacter sp. | reverse complement strand
AATAATTTCCAAGTCAAGTTGGCTTCGGGTATTCGGGACATCAGCCTAAAACAAGATTTTGATTTCTATCCTTACACCAACCACAAAGTGAAGTTTGGTGCACAGTATACTTATCATCGATTCACGCCTTCGGTGGTGAGCGGTCAGCAGGATTCAATCGTCTTCAATCCGCAGAATGCACAGGTGAAATATGCCCATGAGGCTGCTGCTTATATCCAGGATGATTGGGAGGTAACGCCGGCGTTTCAAATCAACACGGGCATCAGATTGGGCGGATTCCAGCAGGTAGGGCCCTATACTTTATACCAAACAGATGTCAATGGCAACCGCATTGACAGTACAGTGTATAAAAGAGGTCAACCCATCAAAACCTATGGTGGCATAGAGCCCAGGCTGTCATTTCGCTATGCACTCAGCGATCAAACTTCACTAAAGGCATCTGTGGTTAAAAATTTCCAATACATCCACCTGGTCAGCAATGCGGGCACTACCTTGCCCACTGATTTGTGGGTGCCCAGTACATACAGAGTGAAACCGCAGATCAGTTGGTTGTACGCAGCGGGTCTTTTCAAGAATTTCAAAAACAACACCTTTGAAACCTCTCTGGAAGTGTATTACAAGGACATGCAAAACCAGATTGAATACGCTGATGGATACACCCCCAACACCCTTGATGACACCGAGAACTCTTTTGTGTTTGGAAAGGGATGGAGTTATGGCACTGAATTGTTTGTCAATAAAGTAAAAGGCAGGTTTACAGGTTGGTTGGGCTATACCCTTAGCTGGACCTGGCGTAAATTCTCCGATTTGAATGCGGGGGAAAAATATCCGGCCAAATATGACCGCCGTCACGATTTGAGTTTAGTAGCCATTTACGAACTCAATAAAAAATGGAAATTGTCGGCCACTTTTGTCTATGGTACGGGCAATGCCGCCACTTTGCCTCAGCGGTTTTACATTGTGGATGGTGTACTCACGCAAGAGTATAGTCGAATCAACGAATACAGGCTTCCTTCCTACCACAGATTGGATTTGTCTGCTACATTGACACCCAGAAAGAATGCGTACAGGAAATCGGAATGGGTATTTGCCTTGTACAATGCGTACAGCAGGCAGAATCCTTATTTTATTTATTTTGACCAGACCGGCAATCCGTACGATGGAACCTTGCAAGTGCAGGCCAAGCAGGTTTCTATTTTCCCTGTGATTCCTTCAGTGACTTGGAATTTCAAATTGTGAGTATCTATTGGGGCTTTTTGTGCACAAAGTTGATCACGCCGCTTTTTTTCAAATCGGAAGTGATGCGTACTTCGTATCGATTAGGACCATCTGTTACCACCATCAGCGCTGTATTAGGCGGAATGCTTCCTAAATTTTCTGCATACATCACCAGTTCATTCACATTGTTCTCTTTTTCGATGGGCAGTGTGAGGGTAATGGCTTTATCAGATAATCTTTTGTTGGACAACAACAAACGGCCATTGTAAAACAAAGAGATGCTGTCTCCATCAATGTCACCATTGTCATACAGGTCTACCTTTACCGTATAGGTTTCTACTTCAATTGTTTTGATGACTGTGCTGACGCGCTCTTTCAATTTAGCCGCCAATTCCACCGGATTGTCCTTGGTGTCGTTGGGAGAATCCTTTGTATTGTTTTTGCGCAGATTGGAGGGTGGAAGATTGTTTTGACCATCGGTTGCGGATGCGATTGGCTCGGACGGGTCTGCTTTTTCTGTTTTGGCTATTTTTTTTGTTTCCTGTTTGAGGTCGTTCTCTTTCTTGGCTATTTTGTTGTTCGCTTGGGGGAAGCTGCTGACCAGCAATCTTCTGGAAAGTACGGTGCTGCCAAACCCGCAATCTCCGGCTTGGTTGGGCGCGGGAATCCAGTCGCCCTCCATGGTTTCTTCATTGCCTTTTTTGAAATAAGTCAACTTGTGGATTTGCAAACAATTGTTGACATTATTGGGAATATTGGTTTTTGTACGAGCTGTTTCCCTTACTTCCACATATTTTTTCTTTGGATCAATGACGCCTTCCACTTTGCAAATGGTGTAATATCTTCTGCCGCCTTCGGAGAAATAAGTATAGGACGAACCGGTCACTTTGTTGCCGTTGGTTTCCAATTCCAGGACGTATTCGCATTTGTCGCCGCCCATGCTCGAATACCCGGCGCTTAAATCAGAAAACTCACCTTTCCATTGACCGGTGACATTCTGGGCCAGTAGGGGTTGAGCAGAAAAAATAAATAAAATAAAGAGTAATTTTTTACCCATGTGCCAATCAACATTTAAGTCCTGCAAAAATAATACAGAAAAGAGCCTCAAAATCTCATGAGGGCCGATGCTATTCGCCAAGACTTCGTTAAATTTGTCACCTAAACAGACGAACACAGAAACGCCATGATCAAGATTACATTGCCAGATGGAGCCGAGAAGAGCTATGCACCCGGAACAACTGCGATGGAGATAGCCAAATCCATCAGCGAAGGCCTTGCCAAAAAGGTATTGGCCGCTCAAATCAATGGGGAAGTATGGGATGCCACCCGACCCATTTCAACCGATGCTTCCCTCAAATTGCTCACCTGGGATGATGCAGATGCCAAGTCTACCTTCTGGCATTCTTCTGCTCATTTGATGGCAGAAGCGGTTCAAACGGTGTTTCCTCAAGCCAAATTTTGGGTGGGCCCAGCTATCGACCATGGGTTTTATTATGACATTGATTTGGGCGATGCAAAACTCAGTGAAGATGATTTGGCTGTACTCGAAAAGAAAATGAATGAGTTTGCCAAGCAAAACAATCCTTACATCAGAAAGGCGATTCCCAAAGCAGAAGCGGTTCAATATTTCACCGAAAAAGGGGATGAATACAAGCTCGACTTGTTGAACAACCTGACGGATGGTGAAATCAGTTTTTATACACAGGGCAGTTTCACCGATTTGTGCCGCGGGCCACACATTCCTTCGACAGGTGCTATTAAAGCCATTAAATTAACCAGTGTGGCGGGCGCTTATTGGAAAGGAGATGAAAAGAACAAACAACTGACCAGGGTGTATGGCATCACTTTCCCCAATCAAAAAGAGCTGGATGAATACTTGGTGATGTTGGAAGAAGCCAAGAAAAGAGATCACCGGAAATTAGGCAAAGAATTGTCTATTTATACCATGGACGACCAGGTGGGACAGGGGTTGCCCCTTTGGCTTCCCAATGGAACCATCATTATCGAAGAGCTAGAAAGACTGGCCAAGGAAACGGAAGCTGCTGCAGGATACAAACGAGTAGTGACCCCTCACATTGCCAAAGAAAGCATGTATCAGACGAGCGGGCATTTGCCCTATTACGCGGATAGTATCTTTCCACCTATGGAAATTGAGGGAACAAAATATTACCTCCGTCCAATGAATTGTCCGCACCACCACAAAATCTTTGATGCAGAGCCCAAAAGTTACAAAGACCTTCCTTTCAGAATTGCTGAATATGGTACTTGTTATCGATACGAACAGAGTGGAGAACTGTTTGGATTGATGCGTGTTCGTTGCTTGCACATGAACGATGCGCATATTTATTGCAGCAAGGAGCAATTTGCTGATGAGTTCCGGGCTGTGAATGAAATGTACATCAAGTATTTCAACATTTTTGGAGTCGATAAATATGTGATGCGACTGAGTTTGCATGATCCCAAAAAACTGGGACAGAAATATGTTAATGAACCCGCCCTCTGGCAACAGACCGAATCCATGGTCAGACAAGTGCTGATAGAATCTAACATCCCGTACATTGAAGTGCAGGATGAAGCGGCTTTTTACGGCCCCAAGATTGATGTGCAGATTTGGAGTGCGATAGGTAGGGAATTTACATTGGCTACCAATCAGGTGGATTTTAACAGTGGCAATAAGTTTAAGTTGTCCTATACCAATCAGCAGAACAGCACAGATGTACCATTGATCATTCACCGAGCCCCACTGGGTACCCATGAGCGCTTTATTGGATTTTTGTTGGAACATTATGCGGGGAAATTCCCTACCTGGCTGGCCCCGCTGCAGGTTAAGATTCTGCCGATCAGCGACAAGTTCATGGATTATGCAAATACAATTTTGCAAAAGCTGAAAAAAGCGGATATTCGTGTAGAAATTGATGATCGAAACGAAAAAATCGGCAAGAAAATCAGAGATACGGAGGTGATGAAAGTGCCTTATATGTTGGTCATCGGAGAAAAAGAAATGAATGAGGAGAAGGTTTCCATCCGCAGACAAGGGAAAGGTGACTTGGGTGCACAAGACCTTCAATCATTCATCACTTCTCTAACAGAAGAAATTTCACTCAGAAAAGGAGAATAATCTAAATATAATTTGCCTTTTAAACACTATTGTAAACCAAACCAATTCAATGGCATTTCCACCCAGACCCCCCAGAGGCGCATTTAACCCGCGTTTCAGAAAAGAACAACAACAGGCCCATCGCACCAATTTTATGATCAAATCGCCCGAAGTGCGATTGGTAGGAGACAATGTAGAACCCGGCATATTTCCCACGCCCGAAGCCATTAAAATAGCACAATCCCTTCAGTTGGATTTGGTTGAAATTTCTCCTGGCGCCAATCCGCCTGTTTGTAAAGTTATCGACTACAACAAATTTTTATACGAAGAGAAGAAGAAGAAAAAGGAGATGAAAGCGAAATCCAAAACCAGTGAGGTGAAGGAGATTCGTTTTACCCCCAATACAGATGATCATGATTTTGAATTTAAGGTAAAGCACGCCGAAAAATTTCTGCAGGAAGGAGACAAGGTGAAAGCCCATGTTCAATTCAAAGGAAGAGCCATCATGTTTAAAGAAAGGGGGGAATT
>CAZCCN010000123.1:0-4844 GCA_964497085.1 uncultured Ferruginibacter sp. | reverse complement strand
ATTTTTTCGAAAAGGGCTCGAAGTGTATTTCACTTTCATGATCGAAACATTTTGGAGTAAGAAGAGAATCTTGGAAGCCTATCTGAATGTAGCAGAAATGGGCAAAGGTATTTTTGGTGTGCAGGCTGCGGCACAGGCTTATTTTCACAAAGACGCGAGTAAGTTGAGCAGAAGAGAAGCCGCGATGATTGCCGCTTGTTTACCGAATCCAAAAAAATTCACCGTAGCGCCCGCCAGCAAATATGTACTTGCCAGAACACCCAGGATTATGCAACAAATGAACAACCTGGACGGAGATCCGGACATCCAGGCATTACTTAAATAATCCGTCTACGGCCGCAATGGCCTGTTCCAGTCTTGCCTCATGCATTCCATCAATTTCTTTCCATGGGCATTCTTGGTTTACCAAAGCATCTTTATAGTGATGATACAATCTTTCCCTCATGGATTGATCTGGATATTCTCTTAGTGCATCTTTTTCCCATGGTAAATCAGGCTTGCACAATAAATACAAATCGTAGGAACGATCCACGATGCCCTGCAAGATGAAACGGTCACAGCTATTGAACACAAATTCACTCCACACTTTCATCACATACAAATCCGTATCAATGAAAATGGGTTGCCTGCTGGATAAATCTCTCTGGTCTTGCTGCCATTGTTGAATCAGCTGGTCTTCCTGTTCAATTTGCTTTTGTGCAATGACCAATAAATCCTTTTCGGTGTAAGATGGTCCATGCTGGGTGAGGTGCTTGCGTGCATATTCAGGTACCCATAAGGTTCCAAAATGATTGGCTAAGGTGGTACACAGGGTTGTTTTGCCTGTAGACTCTGGGCCCAGTATGACGATTTTTTTTAGCATGATTGGATGTGCCAAGCAGGCTTCTGTTTCAGCACTTTTTGGTGAATCGGGCAGTTCTTTTCATGCGCACCCGGCAAATAACCCGTACTCATAAGAAATTCATTTACAATTTCGCCGCCCGTAAAATAAAATGTTTTTTTGAAGAGCTTCACCCATGCTTCTTTGGGCAAGGGATGGTGGACATCGATCCATTTTTTAAAAGAGCCGTATTGCTTTTGCAACAAAAGAATGGTTTGGGCATTTTCAATGGCCGCACGGATTTTCAATTTGTTTCGAATGATGCCTTCGTCATTCAACAACCGCTGAATGTCGTTTTGTTTGTAGGCCGCTACTTTCCGAATGTCAAACTGATGATAAGCGTGCCTGAAATTGGTTTGTTTTTTTAAAATGGTTGTCCAACTAAGGCCCGCTTGATTGATTTCTAGTATCAGTCGACCAAACAGTTCATTGTCATCCCGGATGGGAAAGCCATAGTGCTGATCATGATACACTTGATGCAATACCTGATCCTGTGGTTTCATAGACGATATCGCTTGGCAATAACTCATATGGTTCTGTTTAATTTTTTACGCCATTCCATCCAGCCCCATACTGCTAATATCAACAATACGAAGTAATAAAAACTGGTAAATACATATTGTTTTACAAAATACAAAGGAATAGACGCCAGATTGGTGGCTATCCACCAAAACCAGCTTTCTATTTTTTTGCGGGTCATCAACCACATGGCCGTGAAAGCGGTAGCGCTCGCAAACGCATCGACCCAGGGTATGGCGCCAGAAAAAAAATGTTGCTTGAAAAAAGTCAGCGCTAAAAAAATAAACGCATATCCGACTAGAAAAAAAACCAGCTGTTGAAGCCATTCTTTTCGATTGGAGCGACTGATTTGGTATACCTTTTGTTGATGGGTGTTTGTAAGCGTCCACATTCTCCAGCCCAGCACACTCATAACCGTATAATATACATTGACTGACGCTTCTCCCAGCAAGTGGCCCTGTAAACTGATGAACACGTACAATATGGTATTGATCAATCCGATGGGATACACCCAAATACTTTCCTTTTTGCTGTAATACACACTGACAATACCCGAGCAAACGGCTAGCAGCTCATACCAGGTGGTTTGCTGTATACCGGATTGTAACTGTTCAAAAAAGTTGAGTACTGTCATTGAATTGGATTGAAAGCGCCAACAATGTTACTAATAAACCCATTGGCGCACGCAAACAAATGATTGTTTTATTAAAAAAGCATCTCTAAGAGATGCTTTTCAATGTATTTGAATAAATTGGATTACTCCGCTTCCGCTACTACTTCTTTCACTTCGGGAATCATTCTTTTCATCATGCCTTCAATACCGGCTTTTAAGGTAATCATAGAGGAAGGACAACCACTGCAACTTCCCTGCAACATCAGATTCACTTTCCCATCTTCGTAGCTTTTGAACTGGATGGCACCACCGTCCATTTCAACAGCAGGTTTCACATAATTCTCGAGCAGTTCTTTAATGCGCTTCACAATATCATTGTCGTCGGCACTGATGGCGTTGCTACTGGCCGCTTTCATGTTGGCCACTTCGTCTTCGTTGACCACTGCTTTTCCTTCCTCTAGGTATTCTTTCAAAAACAGCTTGACAGTAGGAATCACATCCTGCCAATCGTCCGTTTCATTGGTTTTGGTTAAGGTCACAAAATTGCTGGCGATAAAAACGGAACGAATGAATGGAAAACTAAACAATGCTTGTGCCAAAGGAGAAGGCGCCGCACTGGCTTCATCCGGAAAATCGATGCTTTTACCCGGATACAATAATTTGTTGGCTACAAATTTCATGGTCTCGGGATTGGGTGTCATTTCAGTATAAATGCTGATGACGGGATTTCCTGTTTTAATCATAGATACTAATTTTATGCTACCCTGCAAAAATAAACCTTTCGCCACACTTGGGTTTGAAAGAAGGACAAAAAAGGCGTTTGGAAAAATGATTTTTCGGATTTCGCAAGCCTTGGGGGATTAGGACCCAAATTCTACAATGCGAAGTTTGGCATAGTTCAACATGATCTTTTTCTCTCCATTGCTGTCAAACAATATCGTAGCGATCGGATTGTGTGCCGACCCCTCGATTTTCAATACCCTTCCAAAGCCAAACTTCTGGTGTTCCACCTTTTGATTGGCCTGCAATTGGCTGGTATCACTGGGTAAAAAGTTTTCTGTGGGGGTGTGTTCTTTGGTTTTGGGCCTTGAAGGAGAAGAAGCATAATGAGTTTTGCCGGGCTCCATTTTAGCAGCTGGCTGACCAAAACCCCTACGCATTCTTTCAAACGCAGTCGATTGGCTCCATTCATTACCTGAATGATTTCTACTCGTATTCCCTGCATAAGATTTGTCAAGGTATTCTTCGGGAATTTCATCAATAAAACGGCTGGGGTCATTTTGTTGCAATTGTCCAAAGCGATAACGGGCATTGGAATAACTCAACACGAGTTTGGATTTGGCGCGGGTAATGGCTACATAAAACAACCTGCGTTCCTCTTCGAGCTCTTCCCGCGACTGAATGCTCATGGCATTGGGAAACAATGTTTCCTCGAGTCCACCTACAAAAACAACCGGGAATTCCAGGCCCTTGGCAGCATGGATGGTCATCAACTTCACCGCATCGGACACTTCTTTGTCCTCATCGGCATCGGTCAACAGAACAATTTGTTGCAGGTATGCACCTAGGCCCTTGTCTCCTACCTCACCATCTTCTTCGTTCATGGGGGTTTCGGTAAATTCTTTGATGGAGTTCAGCAATTCCTGCACGTTCTCATACCGTGCCAATCCCTCTACTGTTTTATCGTTGAACAACTCTTTCACCAGGTTGGTGCTTTTGCCTACAATCACCGCCAAATCGTAGGCATTTTTCCTGGAAAGCTCCGACTGAAACATCTTGATCATGGTTACAAAATTGTCGATGTTTTCCAGTGTGCCGCTTTTACATCCATACATGGCTGCATTGGTGATGACATCCCATACACTCAAATTGCGTTCATTCGCCAACAAAATAATTTTATCCAAAGTGGTTTTACCAATTCCCCTCACCGGGTAATTGATCACTCTTTTAATGGCTTCTTCGTCTTTTGGATTCACCACCAATCTTAGATAGGCAATGAAATCCTTCACTTCTTTTCGCTGATAGAAACTCATGCCACCATAAATCCGGTAGACGATGCCCATTCGACGCAAGGCCTCTTCAAAACTTCTACTTTGCGCATTGGTGCGGTACAGAATGGCAAAATCTTTATTGAAAAAATGATTGCGCAGTTTTAATTCCTGAATGGTATCTGCTACTATTTTTCCTTCGTCGTTGTCCGTCATGGTGCGAATCAGCTTTATTTTATCGCCTTCGCTGTTGGTGGTAAATAATTTCTTTTCGATCTGTCCCATGTTGTTTCCAATCACTTCGTTGGCTACTTGCAGGATGGTTTTGGTGCTTCTGTAATTTTGCTCCAGCTTCACCACTTTCACATCGTCGTAGTCTTTTTGAAATTGTAAAATGTTTTCGATGGTGGCTCCCCGGAAACTGTAGATGCTTTGGGCATCATCTCCCACTACGCATACATTCTCATTCATGGCACCCAACAGTTTGATGATGGCATACTGAGCCGTATTCGTGTCCTGGTACTCGTCAATCATGATGTATTTGAACTTGTGCTGATACTTGCTCAATGCATCGGGAAAATTCTTGAGGAGGATATACATTTTAAACAACAAATCGTCAAAATCCATGGCACCATTCTTAAAACATCGGTTGCTATACGCTTCATAAACAGCACCCAGCTGCGACCGGTTGGCACGTGCATCTTCTTGCTGGATGAAGCCGTCGTGGAGGTATTCGGCCGGCCCCACCAAACTGTTTTTGGCGTTGGAGATGCGGTTGTATACAATATTGGGCTTGTACTGTTTGTCGTCAAGGTTCAATTCGTTGACAATCGTCTTGATAACC
>CAZCCN010000122.1:3966-4850 GCA_964497085.1 uncultured Ferruginibacter sp. | reverse complement strand
TGGAAAGGGCGATCCGATCGATGGGCCAGTTTTGTAAGGCACCGCCTTTTACATATCTGGAACCAACTGACACACCCTCACCGTTTTCTTTGCAAGCTTGGTACAAACGAGGGAGGTCTGCCGGATTGTGAGAAAAATCAGCATCCATTTCAAAGATGTACTGATAACCCTTTTGAAGACACCAGTTGAATCCATGGATATATGCAGTGCCCAGGCCCAACTTTCCCTTTCTTTCTTCCAAGAACAACTGGTCGGGAAATGCTGCAATCAAGGACTTGACAATTTGGGCAGTTCCATCAGGAGAACCGTCATCAATGATCAATACATGAAAGCCCTGATTCAGTCCGATAACAGAACGAATAATGGCTTCAATGTTTTCTTTTTCATTGAAAGTGGGTATGATGACAATTTTCTCCAAAACTCAGTTAGCGTTGTTCGGCCAAAAATAATATATAATCGGAGGTACGCAAGCGATTGTCTTCAAAGGGAGGGTTAAATATTCTTTAACAAGGCCCTGTTGAAAATTTCGGTCAGTTTCTGTTTGGTGTGCAGCGGAAAATCCCCCTTCATCATCCAGTCGTAGTATTGTGGCTGGGCTTTCAATACGTCACTAACGGATTGGCCCTTGTATTTACCAAAATTGAACACTTCCACGCCTTTGTCATCGAAGGAAAAACGCCGGGCATAGTCGACAATTTTCTCTTCGCCGATTACAGACAAGATGGAATCTACCGATTTGCCCAATTGCTGATATCGATCCACCTGCGACAACAGAACATCAATGGTAGCATTGACATCTGCTTCGGCACTGTGGGCGTTGTTGAGTTCCTGGTTGCAATAAAATTTATAAGCCGCAGACAAGGTCCTGGGTTCCAAGGTGTAAA